>JAHLLU010000155.1 GCA_020444005.1 archaeon | reverse complement strand
TAGAATTATTAATGCTTAACCAGCAGATACAGGCACAGATGATGATAACAATCCTCGCCAACCAAGAACAACAGCGACAAGAAACCGATGGCCATCTCATGGAAATAAGCCAATTCCTCCAAGAGATAGTATCCAGCCACATCAGAGAAGCAGAAAACTTCGAAAAAATCAGATAACCGGGCACATATATTTATCGATAGAGATAATATACCCAATAGGATGGTTCAGGGGATGCGCAACAAGAGAGTACACTACAAAGTCATCGAAAAGGCACATAGACTCATCAAGAATGGTCAAGTAGAGCAACTTGATAATGGCAGATATAATGTCATCGGGGACCATGGCACATATAATGTGGTTGAAACCCCTGAGGGTGAGCTTGCTTGCAACTGTCCTGGGTACAGGGATAAGGGTAGTTGCAGTCATAGTACGGCTGTTATGATTTTTACTGGTAAAGCCAAGTACCTGTAAACCTTGAAAGGTTTACTTTTTATCTTACCCTCCGTATATTGTAAATTGACGGATATTGATATCCGAAGAACAGACCACAAACCTCGAAGCACAGAGTGTCACAAACGTAGTACATTTTTACAGAGAGGAACTCATAAAGATCGATAAAGGCGAGAAAGCCACAGAACACTTTAACGAGCGTCAGCGAAAATCACTTGTGAAACAAGGGGTTCTTGAGCGAAGCTATGGCCAAGGTGGATGCAGGCTTGAACTCACCAAGATGACCCGGCGAATAATGCGGGAACAAGCCTAGACATTCCGGGTTTTTATATAAGGTTCACAGAAAATAGTATTGAACTAATATGGATGTCGATCTAGAAAAGGGAAAACGTGTAACCATAGACCTAGATGAAGTCATAATTCGCAGCGATGGGACAAAAGCCACCATGAGAGAGTTCGTCAAGGAAATGCTAGTGTATAACTCAAATTTCCACATTGAGACGAGCCCAAAGGGTGAGACCTGGTACCTTCGTAAAAAGGAAGAAGAGTAGCGTATTTTATAGACTAAATAGGTTTCACAATCTGGTTACAATAATAAATTTCTTGAAGTTTCTAACCCATTGTTAATCAACGGATTGGAAAGATAAATAGTCCACATAGCTGAAAAGGTCTATTTGTTGGTTCGCACCACATTTCCAAGCCTTTGAGCGATATTAGATGCTTTATCATAGACCTCTTCAGGGATTACTGGAACATGCTCTGGCAGTATATCATCGAGCATTCCATGTTTTGAAACCACTGAACCAGCTGCACAGTCTTTCCCATAGCCACAAGTATAACATTGGCTTACCCCAGGTACCTTGAGTACGCCTATGGGTTCTGCCATGTAGTTGCTTCTGAACATTTTTCTAATGTATTCCTCAACCGGGTTGGGATCGCCTCCGTCTGATGTTATTATGGCGTTGAGTTTTCCAGCTAAGGGGAAGCGTTCCCTGTGTCGGAGGCTGAACGTGCGTTCTAGGAAGGCGTGACCAATTGCGTTAATCATTCCATAATAGTTTGGTGCCCCAAATACGATGGCATCTGCCTCAAACATCTTGTCCCGGATCTCAGCCCAGTCGTCCCCAAGGACACATATATTGTTACCAGCACAGAGACAACAGCCACGGCACCCTAGAATTGTCTTGTCTCCAAGGCTGATATACTCGTAGGGTTCGCCTGTTTTCTCTAAAAGATGTTTCATAAGTTTCTCTGTTGTGCCGCTTGTGAGTTTTCCATCCCGGTGTTTTTCGGGTCTAGCGCTTGCGTTTATTCCCAGTATCATGTTACCAAACCATGGGGGTGTAGCCTTGTTTGATGTAATCACTTATGATGGTGCCAACGTACTCTACCTTGACACCCAGCTCGTCTATTTTTTCACTGATGCCATCCCGGTCACTGATGGCTTTACATGCAAAGCTCTCACTCAAGCCTGCTATCTCTATGGCTGCATCAGCTACCTCGGCATCTTGTTCCAATAACTGCTCACTTGGACCAAAATAGACAACCTTTACCTCGTCCATCCAGCCTCGTTTGATGGCGTTATGGGTGTACATCAAGCCAGTTAGTGCCTTGGCCTGGTCTCCTGAAGCGATTATAACCAATAGTTTACTACTCAAATCAATCACGTTGACAAGAAGATGGGCGAATAAAAATAGAAGTAATATTGTTAGGCGCGTTTCCCGTATTTGCCCCAGCTAGAGATGGTTTCCATGTTCTTCCTTGTTTTGGCGTCGGGTATACTCTTGGCCTCACCTACAGTAATCAGTGCAACTGGTCTCATTTTTTCGGGTATCTCAAGTAGCTCCCGCAGTAAGTCCTCTCTGTTAGACTGACCCATCCAGCATGTGCCTAATCCAAGGTCCCATGCAGTCAATACCATATGCTCTATGGCGATACCTAGGTCATTTTGACACCAGTTAGGTGATTCTTCTGTATCGGCTAACCCGACGATCATGAGTGGTGCTTCCTCTGCCCAGCTTTGTTTTGCTAGTTTCTTTATCATCGTTTTGTCTTCGACTACGATGAAATGCCATGGCTGTCTGTTGCTGGCGCTGGGTGCTAGGCGAGCTGATTCAAGAATTTTGTTGATCTTATCCTTAGGTACGGGGTTTGGTTTGTAGCTTCTGATGCTTCTACGGTTTTTTATTACATCACTGAACTCCATTTATATCATGTAGAAAAACACATGAGGGATAATAAGGCATCCCTCATGGAATATCGTCTGGGTTTCTCGTAGAAGCCAGTGTGAGATTTTATTATGAGTTTATTTACACAAATTTTGGAGCATGTATGCCCCTCTCATGTTTTTAGCTAGTCTCTTGGGCCTACGAGTCCCTTGGTGTACTCGTCGAACACACCGGGGCAATCCTCTGCCTCATATGGGCCCTGCCACCACTCATACAGGATAGAGTTCTCAAGAGCTATCAAGACATGTGGAACACCTTTGGGTGTTATATGAACCTCGTTCTCATGTAGGGGATATTCTACAATTTCGGAGCCGATTTTCTTAACTACCATTGCTGATCCACCGAGGAGTACGGTGAACTGATCCACTGAATGTATATGATTACCTCTGTATGCTCCTTTCAGTGTTTCAAGGTATGTACACCATTTACCATCAACATCTGCAGCATAACCTACTCCTACCTTGGGTCGAGTACCCCATTCCTTCAAGTCAAGTCTCATTGATATTACCTTGCCCTATGAGGATGGAGGGAGATATAGAATTTTCGTGCACCTGTTTGTGTACGTATAGACCTGTTGTAATGTGGTAAATCAAATTAAAAGCATATATTGGCCATTGTATGCTCAACAATAGCGCGTGTATTTGGATGACGAGTTGTTCCTAGAAAAAGAGAGTTTGTACCAAAAGAACTAGAATTGGGCTCCCGTTTTTCGCGTATCTTTGTAGGAACCGTAACCGTTTGAGTCTACAATAATAATGTGGTGGGAAAATCGATTCTATTACTAATTCGCTCTCAGGTTAATCTGGGGTAGTAAGGCGTCTTGTTATATACCGATTTACACAGTTTTTATTGATTACATTGGGTAGGAACAAAAAGTATGACGGATATGAGGCTTACCAGTATCTTGAACCCAGGAGAGATTATAAGGAGTTTAAGCTACGAGAAGCTGTTATCGATGAATGGTGGGAGCCAGTAGAACTGAGTAAAACAGAGGAGGAAAGATTCGAGGAAATCATGGAAAAATCCATAGTGATGGACTTACACGCACACCCCGATATCAGTGCAGAGAACCCGTATGAGATTCGTGAGATGGATAAGGAGGGAAGAAACTTCATCGCATACAAGGCACTTTCTGATAGTGGCCTTGACTGTGTTTTCGATAATATGATGGATGGCAGTAGCTTTGTAAACACCAAACATGGGTGGGACTGGAATAGCACAGTACATGACCTAGGAATGAGGTTATGTGATATCGCCCATCAAGATATGGTAATTCACTGTAAGCGAGCAGAAGATATCGAATATGCGAGAGTTAACGGAAAAGTCGCATGGGTAGCTGTACTTGAGTCAGCCAGTTGTATCGAGAACGAGGTGGATAGACTTGATGTATTGTATGGGCTCGGAGTACGAAGTATCGGCATCAATTACAGCGAGTCTAACATGCTTGGAAGTGGGCTTAAGGAGCACAGGGATGGGGGATTAACTGATTTCGGTTACGATGCATTGGTTAGAATGAATAAACTGGGGTTCTTAGTTGATGTGAGCCACACAAGTGACAAAACAGCTCTAGAAACGATTGAGCTTAGTAAAGATCCAATATTAATTAGTCATGCTGGTGCAAGAGCATTAACTCCCACAACGAGAATGTTCCCTGACGAGGTAATACAGGCAATAGGGGAAAATGATGGCGTGATGGGTATCGAGGCTGCTCCGAATCTAACAGTCACAAAGAAACATCCTCTCCATGGTATAGATAGTTACATGGAACACATTGAGTATTGTATAGACTTGATTGGAGTAGACCATGTTGGTTGCGGCCCCGACACAAACTATGGCGATCATGTTGGATTATATCTTACAAATATGGAGCGTAACGGTAAACTCGGGTTGGGTCATTATTCTAGACCCGGTAAGGGTGGTGAGAGTAAATTCTTGGGTATCGATATGAATATTGAACAATTGAAGAGGCTAAAATATGTTCGAGGTATGGAGAATCCCACTGAGTGTCTGCAAAATGTTTGTCGATGGATGATCAAACACGGATATAGTGATACGGAGATACAGAAAATTATTGGACAAAACGGTTATGAATTAGTAAAAAAAGTCTGGAAATAAATATCAAAGGCTGTTACTTCACTTGTAACAAAAGACTTTACATAAACCGTTTCACCGGCCTCAATTATCTCTACGATCCTTTGATTCATCTATTTGTCCAGACTTCTTGGAATATCCTAACATTAATGGTAACTCTGTGTTGAGCTCTAGATAATCTCATTCATTTTCTTCACTGAATATTATACATCAAATGGCAATTATCACTAAATATAGCTAAATATATATTACTTATCAGCGCTAGTTAGCCATATGTACCGGAAAAAACTTACACTTATTTTAACAGCCATACTAGCCACATCGATTACGATCCCTATGATTCGTGCCCCGGCTAGACAGCCTGAGAGATTCGGAGACCCTATTGGAAACCTCATCGCTGACAAGGATGATCCTACACTAATTGGACCCGCTGCTAGTCTTATTGCGGCTATTGATAATGTCGAGAACGTTGAGAGACAACTTGACTTTGATCCAGACGTAAAGTCTCTATCTGATCTTTCTCCAAAGGATCAGGCGAGGCTTCTTAGGGCTGTGAATCGCGCTAATGGTTTAGCTCATAAGTTTAAGGTCGAAGCTGGATTATTAGAGAAATCCATAAACCCAATCGAGATTAACGCATTAAACTACATCAATGGAGCAATTCCAGTCCTCTAAAAACGAGAGCCCCCCCCTTTCATGTAACAATGATATTGAATTTCCCGCAGTATTACAAAGGATTCGAAGATA
>JAHLLU010000154.1 GCA_020444005.1 archaeon | reverse complement strand
TAGATTAGAAAGGGGTGGGGAAAATATGGGGTTATTGGTTGGCTTTTTCGCGCCAAATTTTTTCCTGATCAGGGTGTTCTGCGAAGAACTTGTCAATGATCTGGTCACAAGTTGCCTGAGCCTTGGTTAGTGCTTCCTTCATTTTGATAGTTGTAAGTTTTCCATTCTTCTTCAGGAAGTTACCGTCACAGATTACGTGATCAATGTCACCCGGCATACCATAGAGGAATACACTGGTGATAGGGTCACGTGTAGGTGTGATATAGGGGTTCATCAGGTTGAATGTGATGATATCTGCCTTCTTACCCACCTCAAGGCTACCAACCTTATCATCTATTCCAAATACTTCAGCTCCGCCTCTGGTGGCAAGCTCAAGCATCTTGTAGAAGCTTGGACGGGTGGTTCGTCTCGACCCGTTTATCATTCCAAGGTATCCACCTGTTTTGGAGCCTCGCGCGATTACCCCGTTTCTCTGTTTTCTGATTAGGTCGGTCATGTCATGATAATAGTCGTCAGTGCCAAGTCCGATGGGTATTCCCATATCTATCCAGTCGATCAATGGACTCTCAACACTGTGACAGTGGAGAATAGCCATTCCCTTCTCCTTGATTAACTGGAAATCCTTTGCTGTACCATATGTAAGATGCGCGCCGCTTAGCTTCTCATCCATTACACCGAGATCATAGAGATGCTGAGGAGGTGTCTTTCCATATAGCTTCTTTACCTGCCTGTACTCACGCATGCTCTGACTCAAGTGAGTTGTCATATAGAGATCATGTTCAGTAGCAAACTCCTTGAAATCAAGGTAAACTTCGGGCTCTGTCATATCAGGCGCCTTGGGGCACATTAGCGTAGTGATTCTGCCATCTGCCTTTCCATGCCAGTTAAAGTAAAGATCTTTCGCTCGTTTAACAGCCGCGTCTCTTTTCTCAGGCAGGTATACGAACTCACCGTGTTTGAGTTTCTCAAGGTCAACGTGTTCAACGTCACCTGCAATTATACACCGGTTACCAGCCTCGTTTACAGCATTCGCGTAACCATCAGGATAAGTATAAACCAGCATACTTGTGGTGCATCCACCGTAAATGAACTCAGCGCATGAGGCAAGTCCCAGTGTCTCCATCTGTTCGGGGCGGCGGTATCCCTCTAAAGGTAGATTAGTCTCAAAGAAATCCCCCATTAACTCGTATACACCTCTGAAGTATTGTTGCAAATGACTGTGGGCGTTTACAAACCCGGGCATCACTAGATGGTGTTTAGCATCTACGGTGTATTCAGGGTCGGGTACATTGAGGTTTTCACCTATCTCGGCTATCTTGTCGTCAACAATGTGTATGTCTCCATCAGGGAGGATGGTCTTTTCTTTATTCATCGTAACGATGAAGCCGTTTTTTATGAGAATATCTTGGGTCATATATAGATCTCCGTTGTTATGCAAGTAGACGCATATTCCCTACTTAAAATATCCCTGATAATGGAATAATAATCGGTATCTAGATGGAATAACCATAAAATACCATTCTGAACGATAAAGAGTCAAGAAAAAAAACCTAGGTAATACTATGGCTGACTCTAAGGACCAAGAATCACTCGATCTAATTTTCCACATACTACAGGAGCATGAGGAAAAGTTTGAAGTTATTGAGAAACGCCTTGATGAGATTAGAAAGATTGTCGAGCATTTTGGGCCCATAGTAAATAAATTGTCAAAAACAGACCTAAAATCTGAGCCGGTAAAGCCTGATGTACCTTATAGCATACTGATAGTTGACGATGACCCTAACGTAGTTAAGACATTCAAGATGATTCTGGAAAGCTCAGGGTACACGGTAGAATCAGCCTCAAATGCTTTGGACGCTTTAAGAAAGGCCAGTAGACTGCATTTTGATTTGGTTATTATCGATATGAACTTACCTGATACACTTGGTGACGAGCTAGCTAAGAGACTTGTTTCAACAAATAATAAACTCCGATTAATAATGATCACCGGATACAGTAACTATAAGGATCAGCTCGAAAAAATACCGGGAATAACACAGATACTAATGAAACCAGTAAACCCTGAGGACCTTTTGTCTGCCACTAGAAAAACACTAGAAAAAATATGAGAGGATTATTCTTCCTCGACTCTATCAGCGAAGTAATCAGGATCATTCCCAAGATAGATTGAATTAGGTTCACCACATTTTGGGCAGAAACGATCCTCGTATCGTATTTGAGCACCGCACTCGTGTACACCCCATAGCTGAGCACCACAGTTAGGACAATATTTGGCGTGAGTTTTTGGATGAGGACCCTGACTCAGGATTTCCCTGATCTCTGTTTTACAGTAGGCACAATGGCCTTGTTTGACAAGGGACTCCATAGTTTTTTCTCTGTTTTACAGAGTATTAAATGTTAAGAGCGACTAAGCTGACAGGCTCGACAGATTTCACCCGGAGTCGGTGCCCCACAAATCTTGCAACGGTTGAGTACCTTTGTTTCTGGTTCACCGCGTATCTTGAGTCCAGTTTGATAGACAATGAACTTGGTTCCGGGTCGTTTGTACTCCATCTGGTTAAGGAATAGTCTTGCGTCAGACCTCATAGCCTCATCCGCGTATGGACAGGGAAGGCTCTGGAATTCTAGTTGATTGATGAATGCATAGTAGGTTGTCTCGCGTTCAGGTACCTCACAGAGGGGTTTTACTCGTCGGATATATTCGCCCAGTGTTTGCCCGCCGGGGTTAAACGCATCTATCCTGTTGGTATCGCCTCGGAGTATATTCAGTAAGACTGATTGTGCCATATCGTCCAGATTATGTCCAGTTGCTAATCTATCAGCTTCAACCTGTTTAGCAGCTTCGTTGAGCGCCCTTCTTCTCAAAACCCCACAATAACTACAGGTTCCCAGTTCTCTTGGCTTGACGGCTATCTCATCCATTGTCTCGTCGAACAGGTCTCTGAAGCTGATAGTATGCATCTCTATCCCAAGATTTCTGCAGTTTTTCTCTGCAAGACTAAGCGCTTCATCTCTATACCCTGAGACGCCCTCATCAATACAAACCGCGATTAACTCAGCGTTTGGTCTACTCGACTCTATAGTGTGTAACAAGTGAAGCAAGGCGAGACTGTCTTTTCCCCCTGATACCCCTACTGCGATCCTACTGTTCCAATCGAACATATCGAATTTGTTGATGGTGCGTTTGACTCGTTCAATCATGGTTTCATTGAAACAGTCTTGGCATAGTCTTTCCCCTGAGTAATCACGGTAATAAGTTGAAGGCTTATTGGTGCATCTTGTGCAGGGGGTTGACATTGTTCTGGTGTTGGGTTGGGTGAGATAAAAATCTAGCCGCCATGCACCACGGATAGTAATACTAGTTCTTGGTTGGGCTGTGTAGGGGTCTTAATTCCTTGTAGGTTGTTGACTTCTACACCATCAAGCATTATCAGGGCATTGGGTATAGGGCTATCCACAGATTCATCCCATAGCGCTTTTCGGAGGGTATCATCATCGTCCATTATCTGTTTGATAATTGAACCAACTGTTGAGCCATCTGGGGCATCGATTATCATCTCTTTTGATCCCCCCGCGTCCCGTAGGACCCCTAATAGACGTATCTTAACCCGCATACTCCCTTATCTCCTCCATGCTCTATTTATTCTTCACGAGTTTCGTGATAAAGAACCCGTTGGACGCATTCTTATATGGATAAAGCCGCTGTGCCTCATCAAGCCCCCTTCGCCCACTGTCACCTATTCTTGGAGAAGCCTCAACGAGACTATATTCAGGGTCTCTATCAAGAAGACTCTGGACCACTTCCTCATTCTCCTCAACGGTAACACTACAAGTACTGTAAACCAGTGTCCCCCCGTCACGGAGACGCCTTGAGGCGTTCCATAGGATACGTTTCTGTAGCTCCGCCATGTTTTCTATGCTACTGGGGGTTAAACGCCATTTACTGCTTGGAGTCTTATGAAATAAACCAGTTCCACTGCAAGGGGGATCTACTACAACTAGATCAGCGTCTACTTTTGGTAGTGTGTCTGGTTTTGATGCGTCTGCTTGCACTGGTTTCGCGTTTGTTACACCAAGTCGCTCCATGAGGTTTTCCCAGTTCTGAAGCCTCCTACGGTTATAGTCGATGGAAAGTATTCGTCCTGTGTTTTCCATCATTTGAGCATAGTGACTTGTTTTGACGCCGGGAGCCGCACAGACATCCAGTACTATGTCATCTGGTTTTGGGTCAGCTACTATTCCTGCTAGGATGCTTGCCTTGTCTTGGATTATGAATTGTCCTTCCCTGTATTCGGGTGTATCTGTGATGCCCTCATAGTCTAATAGTCTGTATGCTTCTGGTAACTTGGGTTCCTGAACCAGTTGGAATCCTTTCTCGTATAACGCGTCTAAAGAATCAGAGTCAGCTTTGAGGGTGTTTACACGTAGATAACTTGGATAATCAACGTACCCAATCATACTTTCGGTCTGTTGTTCACCAAACTCGTTGAATAACTCAGCAACATACCATGAAGGATGGAAATACTTGTATGCTAGTCGTTGAGTGTCGCTGATCTCCTTGAAGGGTATACTCATCAATGGTATAAGATCAGGTATATCCTGAGCGGGCTTGTATTCTCGTTTTCTAAGGATAGCCCTAATATGGTCTACTAATTCGTACGCATATGCTAATGGCTCGTCACTGTAGTGTACTAGGTATGTGTATAGTCTGAGAAAGCTACGTAAACCAATCTGCAGATTACCCAAATTATTAGGCTCAAGGGCAGCATCAACGAGAAAATCAATGGCGTTCAACCTTCGCATAGTCTCATAGACAAGTATTTTCGCCTCATCAACAACCGCTTTATCGTTTATTCTGAGTTGTCTTACAGTTTTTCTGATAGCAGCATCCTCGTTAAGCCGCTCTAACTCTATCCAGCTAAGCGACTCTACGGCAAGGGTCCACATATGTGACAAGATAATGGGTTCAATGAACCCGCATTATAAAAAACTAGGCGCTAGTATCGATCTCAACAGAGCCATCAGCGCTAATATTCGCCTTGGCGTGACGCAAAGCCCAACAGCTAATCACAATACCAACAGGCAAGCTAGCTGGGTGACGAGCAGCCATCTCCACGTGCACATCAAGCACGCTTGGCCCCTCACCGAGACCCATGGCACCAATCTTTAATTCGTTGAGTTTCTCATAGAGTTCCTCTTCGATTTCAGCCACCTTCTGGTTACTATTGCGTACCTTGAATGGCTTCAATAAGGCGTTTTTCGCTAGCTTCATACAGAGGTCTTCACCGCCTCCAACTCCGACACCTACGAAGTATGGGGGACAACCTAGACTCCCAGCTTTAGCAACTGCTTCTACTACGAATTGTTTTACGCCGGTTATGCCTAGTCCGGGTTTGAGCATTCTATGGGCTGCGACGTTGGTGCTTCCGCCTCCTTTGGGCATGGCTATAATCTCCATACTGTCTCCGGGAACTAGGTCCCAGTAGATAATTGGCACGTAGCCGTCTAGTCCAACGTTGTTACCT
>JAHLLU010000153.1 GCA_020444005.1 archaeon | reverse complement strand
GAAGCACTTGCATCAAGAGACTATGGTGGATTTAGCACATATCTGCAAGACATAAGTACAAAGATCAACTGGGGATATCCATTAAGACAAATATATGACGAATTTTCAACAAAAATAAAAAACTGGTTAGCCCTCGTTAACATCTACCTTTTGATAGATACTATGGAAGTAGGTGGAGGAACAGAACAGAGTATAGAAACTCTCGCTGAGTTTAGCGAGTCCACTCAGCAATTAGAGGCTGAAAAGAAAGCAGTGTTAATGCCACTTCTAATTGTACCATACATCGGAGCAGCACTATTAACCGGAACCACGGTTATGTTTCTCGGATTCTTCACAGGATCAAACCTAGGAGTAAGTGTACCACAAATAATGCTCTATAGAACATTACTAACCCCATTAGCGATACACAGCTTTACACTTGGACTAGTAACAGGAAAAATAGTATCGGGCAGAGTATCAAATGGATTCAAACACGCCACATTTCTCAGCTTAGTATCATTAGGAGGAATATGGGCTGTATCGAACCTGAACCTTGGAGGAGGCTTAATTTGATTCAAAGAAAAGCCCTTTCACCAGTCATAGCTTCAGTTATTTTATCTGGTATGGTATTGGCGATTGGAGGTATGGTTTGGTCATATAGCTATGGTGCTGCATCTACAATGGCGAACGACTATGCAGATGAAACTATTGATATGGTTCATACTATAATTGAGAGATTTATCATCGAAAAAGTATACTACGATAGCAGCACAGAAACAATTGATGTATGGGTCTATAATTATGGAAGCATAGAGGTAGCCGTAGAATCCACAATTACGATAAATGGAAACGAGTATAGTGGTGAAGAAAAAGATATAGCCTCAAAAGAGTTTACTGAGATTTCTATCGATGTAAGCGCTGAGAACGGGTTATCTTCTTATCAAGAAGTTGTAGTGGAAATCAGATCAAGTAGAGATAATCAGGAGTTTGTGACTTTTTATGTTCCATAGAAAAGGCGTATCAAGCATATTAGGAGTGTTAATATTCATAGGGATATTGTTCAGCGCAGTTATGCCAATGTTTCTAATTATGAGACAATCCGATGTATATTATGAACAAGCAAAACTAGATGTAAATAGATTAGATGAAGAAAAGGTACTTGAAGATTTAGAAGTATATGTCTCCCCTGATGAAATTGAAAACGAATATACACTTACATTAGTAAATAAGGGAGAAGTACCCGCTACAATAGTAAGAGTATGGGAAAATGAAAACCCAACAACGGAAGATGAAATTGTACTAGTACAAGATACATGTGTTATTGAGTCAATTGCTTTTTCACATGAGCCTGCTGAAGACGAGGTTTTTGAAATTAGAGTTACTACAGAAAGAGGAAACTCGTTTTTAAATCAAAATGGTATGTTAACATATGGATCAGACGGATGGGTTGTTGACAAGTTCTATATTAAAATCCATGCAGGAGGATTATTTTTACGGGTTAAAGTTTATAATAGCACTACTAGCGATGTTTTCTTAGATGAATGGGACACAATTGGTGTTGGATATCAAGTTGAAGTGCCATTCGCGGGTGAAAATAAATACTTGTACGATGTTTTAATTGAGAAGAAGTTTTTATGGTTTACTGAAACGATATACGATTCCCAAGGAGACGACCCTCAAGTGTTTATTGATTGGCCAGATACAACGTTTGCTGAGGTATACCCAGAAACGTGAAACTAACTCGGTTATATATCAATGACCCATATCAATAAATCATAATCCCTTTATCAAAACTCGGATTGGATAAACTCACCTTAAGGACATAAATTGACAGACATATATTTCAAAGAGGCTAATACAGCAGGAATAAAATTGGTTTCAAGCGAGAGAAGTTGATACTAATGAAAAAAAAACAAGAGACTAAGAAAGCGAGACAAGAAAAAAAGAAGAATTTCAAACCAGTTCTATTTTTGTTACTACTTATTACATTTCAATTTCTTTTCATTGGAAATGTTAATGCTAGTATCCAAATAGAGCCTTTTAAACCGCAGATAATTGACGAAGGAGAAATACCATACAAAAGTTCGGGTACTCCTGCATCAAAAGAATACAAATGTTATCTTGAAGCAGGACACAAATACCATATTTTCTTAGTAGGTGACTGGGTTACAAATAATACAAAAGAAGCTACAGATTACGATGTAGAGGTCAGAAACCCAAACAGTGTATTAATATCAATAAACACAGAAGCAGCAGGATTACCAGAACAAGTCG
Source organism: archaeon (assembly GCA_020444005.1). The sequence goes on along the minus strand of JAHLLU010000153.1, from coordinate 3,296 downwards.
CAAATGATGAAAAACATCAATATTTCGTACCAACTCAAAGCGGAGACTATACATTCAGAATAATTAATGATCCAGAAGATAGCGCGGAAGGAAAAGCAAAAGCAGCAATTTTTATGATAATCGAGCATATCGAACTGAATACTCGTTATAGTAAGATGCTCTATGGGAAACCATATGTTGGCGCGGATTACCCATCACGAAACAGCACAGGCTATGAGTTCAATACTTCGGAGTCAGAGTTCCTCATATACATTGAAGTCCCAGACCCAAAACCAGCTGATGGAATAACAGGATTGGATATGTATGAAGCAAGGGTCTACCCTATGGCCAATTCCGGTATAGAGGAAGGTTACATTATTCAAGGCGTAGGAGTCCCATTTGGAAAAAGCTTGGATGGCACAGACATTAACTCCACATATGGAAGATACAATACCTCAATTCCGGGTTACAGTTTCCCAGACATGAGATTAAGTTGTGAATCTGCAGGAGTAGATATGAAGAAGAAAATTATTCAACAAGATTTCAACTCAACTGATGGGAGTCATGAGGAAAATAATGTATTCTATTACATGGTTTTGTTAGCAGAATACTTTGAGGGCGAAATCGAGTTTTACGTAAAAACCGATTATAGGGACATCAACATGACGTTGATCGATCCACCAAGAGTTGGGTACACGGATGAAACTACACTAATCAAAGTGGAACCAGAATCAGCTTCAACTGTTGATTCAATGTGGATAGAATACACCAATGATGGATGGAAAACAAATGAAAGAATAGACCTAATTGATAACCCAGACTACTGGTTAGCGATTCTTCCTGAGTCCGATCTTCATGACTTTGTCGAGTATAAAATTCATGCAGAAGATGAAATAGATAATAGAGGTGTCTATGAAGGTAACTTTACTGTTATGAACAAGGTGGAAATTGATTTTGGACTCTCAGGAAACATAGTTCAAGGGGGACAAACGGTTAGAATTACGGGAGCAGCAACAAGACCTTCGATAAATCTAAGAATCAATGTCGAGCATGGAGGCACAAATAGTTCTATCAATGTTCAGACTGATGGAGATGGCGTCTTCACTTATGATTATACACCAACAAAGATCGGAGAATATGATATTACAATAAGCTATGCAGGTGATGAAGACTACCATACTGCAGTTTCACGTGAGAAGAGTTTCAGAGTGGATAAACGAAAACTAGATTTATCATGTGATATTCAAAACTCTGAAATAAAGATCGAAAGACCATTAACAGTTTCAGGAACAGTCTATCCAGCGGTTAGTGGATTAGAGGTTGAATTCATATTTGTCTCTCCTGATACTAGTTTTATCGAAACAGTAACCACAAACAGAGATGGAGCATTTAGCTTTACAATAACACCAGATGTGCTGGGATATTGGGATATGCTACCTCAGTTAAAGGTCTCGGAGTTGTATGATGCATCTCAGGGTGCAATGAGCTCATTTGAGGTAGTGAAACTAACTCCTGTTGATATTATTACTTATCAGGCGATGAAGTTCACTGAACCTCCTCTTATGTATGTGTTAATTGGAGTAGGAGTGATTCTATTAGTATTCGTACTTCAGAAGACCGGTGTTCTTGATAGAATCAGAGGTTTATCTGAGGATGATTACGAGGATGAAGAGGAGGAGCCAGATGAACAGCAAAATGGTGGAGCTACAGCGTATAAGAGACGCAGCGCTAGATGAAGCTGTTCGTAAGCTCAATATTATCTTCTAGATTCATTTCCCAGCATATTGCATCCATAAACTCCAATAAGTGAATAGGGTTACTGGATTTTGGTATCGCTACAACGTTTTCTTGCGTGATTACCCAGTTTAACGCTACTTGTGGCACGGTTTTCCTGTATTTTTCAGCTATTTCAGTCAATGTCTTGAAATTCATCCTTGGTAGTATGCCTCGTCCTAGGGGGCTGTAGGCGATTAGGGTTCTGTTCGTTTCTTGGAGGTAGGGGAGCAGGTTGACTCTGGGGGCTTTGGAGATTAGGCTGTACTCGGATTGGTTTGCTATTAGGTAGTTTTCTTTGAGATAGCTTTGGGCTTCTTGGATTAGGTTTGCCGAGCAGTTGCATACTCCGATGTATCTTGTGTATCCTTCGTTTACGCAGTGTTCGAGGGCTTGCATTGTTTCCTTGAGGGGTATCTGGTAGTTGGGCCAGTGGACTAGGTATAGGTCTACGTAGTTTTGATTGAGGCGTCGTAGACTCTTTTTCATGCTCTCGATGAGGGTATCAAAGCGGAGGTTGTCTCTCCAGACCTTGGTTGTTAGGAATATGTCTTCTCGGTTGTATGGTTCGATGGCTTCTCCTACTAGTTCTTCTGTGTGCCCTGCTCCATAGTATTCAGCTGTATCGATATGGGTTAGTCCTAGGTCTATCGCGAATCTGATGGCGGTTATGTTTTCTTCGTCCCATCTTCGGTCTTCGATCTGTTTGCCGCCCATGCCCCATGTGCCTAAGCCAATTTTTGGAATAGTTACGCCTGGAGCTATTTCGTGGTGTTCCAAGGATTATCAAATGGAAAAATGGTTTATGGGTTGATATGTTTATTGAGAAAAAAGGGGAGGTTAATCCACCAACTTTTTCATGAATTCGGTGTATTCTTCACGTTTTATCGTGGGAGTGAATCCTCTGATGACTTTCTTGGCTGGTTCTGCGTCTCCATAGAGTAGGTCGATTACAGCGACGGCGATGGCTTTTGTGGGCACGATGTATTGTTTGATGGGGTCAACGATCTTTAGATGTCTACTGTGTCCTGCTCCTTCTGTGCCCGCCATACCTATGCTTGTGGTTGGCATTATGCAGCTGAAGTCTCCTAGGTCGGTGCTGCCTGTGCTGTGTCCCCTGTGCTTGATCTCGTCTTCGCCGTATAGATCTGTGACGGATTTTATGAGACATTCTTCGAGGTTTGGATCACGTGTATAAGGCATGTATCCGGGGTGGTCATGTATCTCGCATTCTGCGCCTACTGCCATGGCTCCTGCTTTGAGTGCGCGGTTTACCTTGGTGTTAGCGTCCTTTATGGCGTCAACTGTTTTCCCTCTAACGTAGCTCTCCATGCGTACGTCTGCTGGGACGTTGTTGACGATCTCGCCGCCTTTGGTGATTATTGGGTGTACTCTGATGGTGTCCTCGTCTCTGAAGGTTTCGCGGTTGGCGTGGATGCCCATGAGGCCCATCATGGCTGCGTTTAGGGCGTTGATGCCTTTATGAGGTGATCCTCCTGCGTGTGCCTCTTTTCCAATGTAGTGAACGAGTTTGCCGATGAAGC
>JAHLLU010000152.1 GCA_020444005.1 archaeon | reverse complement strand
TTTCAGGCGTCTTGATTCTCGTGGGGGGATACTATGTCGTTGAATCTATCAGGATATTATTAGCAAAAGGAAAAGGCATACCCCTCGGAGACATATTCCCAGAAGACCAGTCAACAGAACTAATCACAACAGGAATCTACGCCCAGACGAGAAACCCCATGCTCTTTGGATACCTCCTCTGCCTCATAGCAGTAGGACTCTTGTTGAAATCACCGTCAATTGCGTTTGTAATACCAACTGGTTTCATAACCCTCTGGACCATCTGGCTAAAGACCCGAGAAGAACCAGCTCTGGAAGCAAGATTCGGAGATAGTTACAGGGAATACAGGAAAAAGACACCCTATCTGATACCGAGACCTTGGAGAAGATGATTTCGTGGCGGGTCTGGAGGGATTCGAACCCTCGGCCAATGGCTTAAGAGGCCACCGCTCTGACCTTGCTGAGCTACAGACCCACTAGCTCTACTCCTTACTGTGAGGTCTATTAAAAATGTTTCACCCAGATGGGACAACAATAAATAATCTCACAGCCCTAACAGATAGGGATAGTTATGGTAAAGCTAGAAGGACATGATTTCCCAGATGACTACTATTTCCACAAAGATCACATGTGGGTAAAGGTCGAGGGAGATAAAGCAAGAGTAGGATACAACGCTTGGGCAGCGGACGCAGCTGGAAAACTGGTATCAATCAAGACTCGCCCCGCAGGTAAATCAGTAAAAGCTGGAAAAACCCTCGGCAGCGTAGAGTCAGGTAAATGGGTTGGAAGCCTCAAGATGCCTATTACGGGCGAGATCGTGGAGATCAACCCTGCTCTTGGGGATAACCCCAGTATAATCAATGACGCACCGTATGAAGACGGCTGGGTAGCCTTAGTTTCACCCAGTGACCTTGACGCCGAACTCGGTGAACTTATGAAAGGCAGCGATAAGGGTCCACTTGAGGAGTGGCTGAAAGAAGAGATCGCGAAAGCAGGCTGAATACCCCAGTGGAGACTTGGAGGTTTTTAGACCTCGGACGAGCCGAGCCCCTAGTGGCTCAGGCGTTCTACGAGGCAGTTGCAGAGGCAGTTCATAGAGGCGTTAGCCCTAACACGTTGATCCTTGTTCAACCTGATTCCCCCTATGCGTGCATAGGTTATCATCAGAGTCTTGAGAAAGAGATCGACTTAGAGTATATTGAAGAAGCGGGCCTACCCGTTATCAGACGCAGTCAAGGTGGAGGAGCAACATATCTGGACAGCGGACAGGTCTTCTACCAGATCATAGCCAAGAAAAGCACTGCCCTTCCACGAAACGTGGATAAATTGTTTGAGAAGCTTCTTGCTGTGACTGTTGAGTCTTATAGAGCGCTTGATGTTGACGCCGAGTTCAAGCCCCTGAACGATGTTGTGGTGGGGGGTCGTAAGCTTAGCGGTAACGGTGCAGGTGTCCATGAGGATGTAACGATTCTGGTTGGTAATTTCATCATGGAGATGAATTACGGGTTGATGGCTCGTGTCCTAAAGGTACCTGACGAGAAATTCAGGGACAAGATGGCGAAAAGCATGGAGCAGTGGGTCTCCTCGTTCAAGAAAGAGCTTGGAGAGTCACCGAGCCCAGAGCGCATCAAGGAAGTCTATGTTGATGTCTTCCAGCGGTTGATGAACATCAAACTAGAACCCAGTGAACCATCTGAGGCAGAGAACAAGATATTCACTGAAGAGACAAAACCCAGACACGTAAGCCGGGAATGGCTATACATGGATGCCCCCAAACAGAAACCGGGAAGAGCAGTGAAGATAGCCCACGAGGTGAAAGTCATTGAGTCAGACCACAAGGCTGGGAAACTCATCAGGATAAGAGCTGAAGTAAAAGGCACAACCATAGTTGACGCCCAGATAACCGGTGACTTTTTCGTGATACCTAAAGAGGCGATCAATGAACTGGAAACAAAGCTCAGCGGCGTCGAGTTGACTGAAGAAGCTTTGCTCACTGTGGTTCAAGGGTATTATGATGAGTATAACCCTGAGAGCCCCGGTGTAACACCCAAGGATATTGTGGATGCGTTTCTGAAGCTCAGGGTTCATCTATAATCCCTGATATTACATAAGCATTAATGGGTATTATACCCGGTATTATTCCGGGTCTTTTTTTAGAAAACTGGATTATTTCATTATACGAATCTGGCTTGGCTCAATGCCTGACGCCAAGAGTTCATCAAGTGTCATGTATTCACCCTTTGCACGCTCAATCTTCTCAACAGCGCCTGCGCTGAAAGCGAACGCCGCGATCTTGACTGGCTTGCTCAGGTTGCCTGCTGCAAGTACCTTACCTGGTACTGCGACTACCTCATCCTCGGCTGCGTGTCTGTCAATCCTGCTTAGGTTGACTGCTACGCGGCTTCGTTTTGGTTTGTCTAGTTCCTCAGCTAGTGCCTTCCAGATGGCTTTTCCTGACTCTTTTGATGCGTCTTTGAGTGCCTTTATCGTGTCAATTAGTGTCTGGTTATTCATTCTTGATCTATTCCTCCTGTGAAATCGTCTCCGGCTTCGCCGTCCTCGTCCTCGTCAAAGTCGCCTGAGCCTACGCTGTAAAGCTTACCCTCATCAACTTCAGGTACCTCAAAGTCGTTGATCTCGTCATGAAGCTCGTCCTTCTCCACTTTCTCGGATAAAGTCGCGAGTTTCTTCTTGAGAATCTTGACTGCCTCAGTAACTATGCGTTGTGGTGGTAGTGCTCCTGTGCTCTCAACTGTGAACAGGAACTCGTCTTCCTTGAGGTTTTCAAGGATTAGCTCATGTGGCACAAGTTCTCTGCAGCGTTTGCATGAATCGAATTTCTGAATATCGATGATCTTCAGGTTGTCGCCCTCGATTACAGCCGCGTCTCCGCAGTCGCCAACACAGTCCTCGGCTTTCGCCTTGTCTGTGATGGGTATTACTGAGACGTTCTGATAGACACACATGCTTGTTGGGGTCCATTTTGCGTGAACCTTGCCCTGTCCAAGCTGAGCATAGGCTTCAAACCTGATTGCCTGTCCCTCTGCTAGCTTCGCCAAGACTATCTTGTCGCTGGCTGGAGCTGTGTTTGGGTCATCTGGTACAAGGTCTCCGCTGTAGACTGTGATTGTGTCGCCTGTGGACTCTACGTCCATTGTGAGCACGGCCCTACATTTGGGGCAGCCTAGCTCTGCTTCACAGTCACATTCCTCTGGTAGCACGTAGCTGTCAAGGTCTGTCTTGAGGGGTGTAAATCCGATCCTGTTTGCTAGGATCTCGTCTGGGACTAGGGATGAGTTGTCGAAGTAGAAGATGTCCTCTATGGTCATCGTGGGGACCTCGCTGACCATGGTCCGTCGTAGTGCGTTAACGAATGCAGTGTCCACGCCCTCAATGAGGAACCTGACGGTGTCCTCTGTGAGGCTGACTATGGTAGTTTTCAAAGATTCCCCACCTCGGCTCCTAAGGTCTCCTTCCTCGTCGGCCACCTGGTTTACGTGTGCCGTCGTGTGGGATTGGTGTGGTTTCCTCGATTCGTCCGATCCTGAAGCCGCTTCTGGCTAGTATCCTGATTGCTGACTGTGCTCCTGGTCCAGGGGTCTTGCTTCCTGTGCCGCCGGGTGCCCTTACCTTGATGTGGAACGCGTTGACTTCCTTGTCTTTCGCGATGTCTACGATCTGTTGTGCTGCCTTCATGGCTGCGTAGGGGCTTGGCTTGAGCCTGTCTGCTTTAACGAACATGCCTCCGCTGGCGATGCCGAGGGTCTCGGCTCCAGTGAGGTCGGTCATGTGTATGATTGTGTTGTTGAAGCTGCTGAATATGTGGACTATTGCCCATCTTTCATTATCACTCACGTTGTCTCGACTCCGTGTTTGGTTCTACGTCTAGGGCTTCCTCAACCTCAAGCTCACGCCTCAATGGGTGTGATGGGTTGTTGTAGGGGCTACCCTGTGCCCAGTCCAGTGTTTCCTCGTCTGTGATTCTAACCTGATAACTTGGAGAAGTCACTTTACGGCTATCGATGGCGATGTGTCCGTGAGCGATTAGCTGTCTAGCTTGGAATAGGCTTCCAGCCATTCCTCTCCTGAATATGTATGTTTGGAGTCTCCTTTCCAAGAGGTCCTCAACGCTCAGTGTAAGCACGTCTTCTAGTCGTCCGTTCTCCATTACGAGTCCACGGTGCGCTAGTTTCTCTATGAGGGCACTTTCTCTTCTTGCTCTTTCCTCTGTGCCTAAGCTTAGAAGGTCCCTTGCTCTACCACGTAGGGTTGATAGCTCGGTGTGGGCTTTCCATAGTTCCCGTTTGTTTCTGAGTCCGTAGGCGCCGATTACACGGAGTTCCTCCATGAGTGCCTCGGTCTCGTAGGGGCGCTTTGGTGTGTTGAATGTCTTATGTTTCTTCTTTGGGTCTCCCATTCATTTCACCTACTATGCCTGCTGCTGCCTCTGGACCCTTGCTCTGCTAACGCCTACGCTTCTACCAGTTCTTCCAGTAGTCTTTGTGCGCTGTCCACGTACCTTGAGTCCGCGTGCATGGCGTTCGCCCTTCCAGCTTCTTGTCTCCCTCATAAGGTCGATATCGTCCTTAATTCTGAGGTCTAGGTCGGATGCCAACAAGTGCAGGTCATCACCCGTCATGGGGTCCTTCTGCCTGTTCAGCATCCATATTGGTAGCCCGATTGATACGGGGTCATCAATGGCTGTTTCCAGCTTTTTTACGTCCGCGTCACTGAGGCTACCGAGTCTCTCTGTAGCGTCTAGGCCCAACTGCTTAACGATTGCTCGAGCGAGTCTTACGCCTACACCTTTGACTTCGGTGATGGCGTAGGGCACCATTTTTGTACCATCTATGTTGGTGCCATGAAGCCTGACTATGTAGTTAAATTCTCTTGACATTAAGTGAGATCTCCTGTCAGTGTAACTAGGGCTTAGTTGATACATCTTATTAAAACGTTATGTTAAATCTAGGTGCGACAATCACCCTTCGGTGTGACGGATTTAAGGGTTAATTGACCTCGATTCCGCCGATGCTGGTCTCGGCTGTGATCTCGATCTGTATCGATTTTAGTGAATAATCGTTGGTTTCACCGATCTTTGTACGCGTTGTATCCACGTCATAGTCCATATCAGGCAAGTTTATGTCCAGTGCGCCTATGCTTGTATCAAAATCAACCTTGTAACCTACATCTGAGCCGGTTGGTGCGTTAATATCAATTACTCCGTTTGTGGTTCTGAAATCATGTACGCCGCTTGTCTGGCTTAGAGATATCTCGATAGCGCCATTTGTTGTCCTCATCGTTGACTGCTGTGCGGTTATTGAGCCTTGTATTACGCCGTTTGTTGTTTCGGCGTCGATAACGGTTGCCTCGATGTTGCTCAGGGTTATGGCGCCGTTTGTTGTATCAAGGTTTACAGTGTTGCATGCTAGGTCATATAGCCCTATCTCTCCGTTGGTTGTGTCGAGGTTATATTCTGATTCTAGGCTGGAGGGAACGTATACCTCGATAATGACGGCGTAGTTGCTCCACTGGGTGTTTGATAAGGGGAAGCTAAGTGATAGTTCTTGAATATCGGAAACCAG
>JAHLLU010000151.1 GCA_020444005.1 archaeon | reverse complement strand
GCATTGGGCCCAAGATCGCTATGAGATTAAGCGAGGAGCTTGGAATCACCAACATAGAGATGCTTGAACAGGCAGCTAAAGAGAAAAAGATCAGAAAACTCAAGGGCTTTGGATCCAAGAAAGAGGAAAACATACTCAAAGCAATAGACGAGTACCGTAACAGGAGCACACGTTTCCTCCTCGGAGAAGTATTACCCATCATACAAGGCATTCTCAGCTACATGGAAGACAACCCAGCAGTCAGAATGGTCGAGGTAGCTGGCTCAGCCCGACGCAGAAAAGAAACAGTGGGTGACCTTGATGTCTTAGTCAGCAGCTTGGACCCAGAGACAGTGACTGAACACTTCTGCACAATGCCACCGATTATCAGGATTCTGGGCAGAGGACCAACAAAAAGCACAGTGGTCCTCGAAAACATGCTACAAGTAGACCTCAGAGTAATTCCCCCAGAGAGCTATGGCGCAGCACTCCAGTACTTCACAGGCAGCAAGGAGCATAACGTCAAACTACGGACCATCAGCGTCAAAGCGGGGTACAAGCTCAACGAGTATGGGCTCTACAAGCGTGAAGATGACTCTTTGGTGGAGGCTGAGGATGAGGCAAAGATATACGAGGCACTTGGTATGCGGTGGATGCCTCCTGAGCTTAGGGAGAACACTGGGGAGATTGAGGCAGCTATAGAGGATAAGCTACCAGAACTAGTGACCTTGGATGATATCAGGGGCGATCTTCATGTCCACACCGATTACAGTCACGCGATTGATCCCCTTGAGGATATGGTGGAGAAAGCAGTGGAGATGGGTCATCAGTATATGGCTATCACAGATCACAGCCAGAGTCTAGTTATTGCTCAGGGTCTCAGTGAAGAGAAACTCATGCAACAGATAGAAGAGATCAGACGCCTTGATGATGAGTACAGTGAGATCAAACTTCTTGCGGGCACTGAGTGTGACATCAAGTCGGATGGCTCGCTCGATTATAGAGATGAGGTGCTTGAGCAGCTTGACTGGGTGGTAGCCAGCATCCACACCGGCATGCAGCAAGATATGGCAACTATCACAAACCGTATAGTGAAGGCTATCAAGAACCCGTATACACGAGTTATAGGACACCCCACAGGGAGACTCATCCAGAGAAGAAACCCCTACCCTGTAGACTTGGACACTATTTTCAAGGCAGCAGCAGATGAAAAAGTGTTCATGGAGATCAACTGCAGCCCAAGCAGACTTGATCTAAGGGACGTTGATGCACGTAGAGCCAAGGAGGCTGGCGTAAAACTGGTCCTTGGATCTGATGCTCACAGCGTATCTCAACTGGAGTTCCTGCCTCTTGGTGTGGCTGTTGCTCGCCGTGGATGGCTAGGTGTTGATGATTTGGCTAATACTTGGAGCCTAGACAAGGTGCAGGGTTATAGAAAGTAGAGTTATTATATTGAAGCTGAGAAGGAGCCCATCTCGTTGATGAGGCTCACGACTCGTCGGGGTTCTTGGGGAGTAAATAGAACTGGACCCTTACTGCGGGTGACAAGTTTAACCGCCTCGCCTCGGCGGACACTGTAGGCTACATCACCTCTATGATTTTGCTTGTAACCGAGTCCACCGTACTCCATGACACCGATTTTGGATAACTCTACGCGCTCGATGTCAAGATAGGGGATTGTTCTAGTCATCAAGCCGTAGCTGAGTTTCACGCCTCTGTAATCCAACTCTATTCGAAGTCTATGGAAAATCAGGTAGATTCCACCAAATAATGCACTCAGGGTAAGGAGAACCATGTTGGGGGCAGGGTTCTCGCCAATCATGGTGCCTGTTAGGGTTTGTGCTATGTAGAGCCCTGTGGTCATGGTGAATGCGGTTAGCAGTGTGCCTCGTGCCCAGAGGGGGGCGTATACTTGTTCGCGGTAGAGTCCAGTCATTTTTTACCGGAGTATATGATATTCTGCTTGGTCATATATCTACCAAATAGATCAATTGTTCTAAAGCATTGAACAGTCGATAACCCGTATAAATCGCCCTTACTAGATAATTTGAGATATACAATGGATACAACAAATATCGATGACGAAGCTCTTGAGAGCTTCAAACATGCAAAAATAGTCTACATGATAACCTATGGAAAAGATGGAGAGACACATAGCAGACCAATGACAAACTTCAACGAGGACCCTACCCATGAGATATGGTTCCCAAGCTACAGAGAGACTCAAAAAGTACGGGACATAGAGGAAAACCCAGAAGTAGCTCTTCTTTATCCGGGACCTAAGAAGGATGTTTTCTATGAGATTCAAGGTAGAGCCTCATTTGCGGATCGTCAAGTAGTTGAGGAGAAGTGGGTATGGTGGTATCTATATTGGCACCCAGAGATGAAGAATTACTTCTGGTTTGACCAGACAAAGAATCATCCTGAGCGGGTAATAATAAACGTCGAACCCAATAACATCAAAAAGTTAGATAGAAAAGATATTGACTGGATAGAGGAAACCTACTCCACAGTAGTCTTGAAGAAGAAATAGGCTACCATTTGATGAGGTTGCTTCCCCAGCTTAGGCCACCGCCGTAACCGACTGTGGCAACAATATCACCTTTCTTGATGCTACCATCTTTTGCTGCCTCGTGTAATGCGATGGGTATGCTTGCACCTGCGCAGTTAGCGTATTTCTCTAGGTTCAAGTAGGCTTTCTCATATGGCAGTCCTAGGTTCTCCATGCAGACCTTGATCATGGTGCTGTTGGACTGATGTGGGATAACCCAGTCAACATCATCAACCTTCAGTCCTGCTCGCTTAGTAACCTCCTTGATGGCTTCACCATATTTTACGGTAGCAAAGTTCCAGACCGCACGTCCATCCATGTGGAAATATTCCTGTCCAGAACCGATGAGTTCCTTTGTGAGTCGTTGTCTTGTGCCGCCTGCAGGTATCTCGATGACGCTCGCACCAGTACCATCCGCCTTCAGATAGGAGGCCAATACGCCGCCTTCATCGGTTTTCTGGAGTAGTGTTGCCCCTGCGCCGTCTCCGAAGTAGATACAGGTAGTTCTATCCTTCCAGTTGAGTATCTTGCTGTAGACCTCGGCTCCGATTACCAAGACGTTCTCCATATGGGGGTCCATAGCCATCCTTGAGCCGATATCAAAAGCGTAAACAAAACCACTGCAAACACTGTTGACATCAAAAGCTCCCGAGTTACTACACCCTAGCTTAGCTTGAGTAATTGCGGCTGTAGAGCTCAGTATAACGTCTGGGCTACTCGTCGCCAGAATCAGCATATCAACGTCCTCCGGTTTTACGCCAGCATCTTTTAGTGCTGCTTCACCAGCCTTGACCGCTAGGTCGCTTGTGCATACATCATCTTCAGCGATGTGTCTTAGCTGCATTCCGGTTTTGGTTCTAATCCATTCATCAGTGGTCTCGATGCCCATTGCTACGAGATCATCATTGCTGAGTACCTTGGGGGGTACATACATTCCTGTGCCCTTTATTCCTGCTCGCATCATTCCTCTTCTCCTTGTTGTAGTCCTAAGTCAAATGCTTTGAGGTTAAGCTCAATGGTTCGCTTGGGCACATTCGCCATAATCGTCTCCTTCAAGGTCTCGATCTTGATAGGTAGCTTTGCCTTTGCAGCCATGTAGCCAATCATAAGGCTGTTAAGAACTCTCACGTTGCCGAGGCGTTCACATGCCTCTAATGCGTCAACCCAGATACTCTTGAGGCTACGCTCATCAAATATCTGTTTAAGCTCATCCATCAAAGGATAACTCATCATCCCATTCTTCACGGTAACAGGCAGCACTGGCTTACTGTTGACAATAGCGATACCATCAGGTTTCAGCAAGTGAGCATACCTTGATGCCTCAAGGGGTTCAAACCCGAGTAACACATCAGCGGTACCCGGGTGCACTATGGTGCTTTTCACGTCTGTACCTATTTTGATCTGGCTGTGGACGCTTCCGCCTCGTTGGGCTAAGCCTGTGGCGTCGCTGTTTCTTATTCTTAGTCCGTCTCGTAGGGCGGCTTCCGCGATGATGGTTCCGGCGGATACTACTCCTTGTCCGCCGATTCCAGTGATTATCATGTTAAAACTCATTGTCTATTCTCCTTGATTGCCCTTGTGGGGCATATCTGGGCGCATACACCACATCCGATACAGTGCGCCGGGTTGATGGACACCTTACCATCAGTTACGTCGAGTGCTGGGCACCCGATGTTATTCACACAGTAGAGACACCCCGTGCACTTGTCTGTGTTCACTGTGTATGTTGAGAACTCTAAGTGTTCACCTTTTCTTCGTCTTATCCTGTGGTCTTGGACTGGGCAGACTTGTCTGGATACGACCACGGCTGGACCCTCATGTTGCATGGCTGAGACGATGGCGGCTGTGGTCTCGTCCACGTTATATGGAGAGACCACTTGAAGGTGCTGTACGCCACACGCCTCCACCAGTTTCTCGATACTGACCTTTGGAGCCGGTTCACCGAGAACATTGATGCCGGTATTAGGGTTAGGTTGGTGCCCGGTCATCCCGGTCCAGCCGTTGTCGAGAATCATCACTGTGATGTTTGCATTGTTATGAACAGCATTGATGAGAGGCTGTATTCCATTATGGAGGAAAGTGCTGTCACCGATTACAGCCACTATTGGGCCTTCTACGCCTGCGTGGCTGAGCCCTGATGCCATGCTGATGCTTGCACCCATACAGACACAGGTATCAATGGCAGACAACGGCGGATTTGTACCCTGATTGTAACAGCCTCTGTCACCTGTTACTGCTCCGCCTCCCCCCATCTTGCGTCTGGCTATTTTCAAAGCATAATAGCTTGCGGCGTGGGGGCATCCAGCGCACAGATTTGGTATGCGTCTGATGACCTCGGGTGCCTTGTAAGTTGGAACCTTGACCATGGGATCATCTAGGTGCAGGATTCTCGCGATACTCTCACCGATTCTATCTGGTGTTAACTCATGTTCCCTTGGCACATATCCATCAAGGCGTCCATGAACCAATGTATCTAAGCCGATTTGATGGGCTATACTGCTTACCTCTGTCTCGATGATGGGCTCAATCTCCTCAGCTACCAGTATATGGCTGTGGTTTCTGAGGAACTCTGCTATCTTCTGCTTGGGCAATGGATATGTGAACGTGAGTTTGAGAACCGAGACCCTGTCGTTTAACCCGAGAACGTCTAAAGCCTCTGTGGTGTGCTCATATGGAACCCCAGACGCTATTACGCCTAGCTTTGCTTGCTCAGAGTAATCTGCCCTGTTCTCTGGGTGGTTCTCACTAAGAGCAGCAGCCTTGTCTATTTGATTGTTAAGCCATCCAACCCGTTTCCTTGCGTTAGGAGCGATCATCACATAACGAGAATCTTCCTTAGTGAAGGACGCCTTTGCTGTACTTTGCTTGATCTCGCTCTGCACAACATCGCTCTTCGCGTGACATATACGGTCTGTAACCCTGAAGAGCACAGGCAACTGTAGTTTCTCGCTCAGCTCAAAGGCTTCAATTATCATGTCTTTTGCCTCTTGGACATTACTGGGCTCGATACACGGTATCTTGGCTAGCTTCGCATA
>JAHLLU010000150.1 GCA_020444005.1 archaeon | reverse complement strand
CTAACCCACGCAATCATTCAGGAAGCATTCAGCAGCAAGGTTATCACACCGGGGGTTACCACCGTTGATGATGTTCAGTGGTGGATGCGTCAAAAGATGCTAGACTTGGGTGTCGAGATGTGGTTCCCAGCCACAGTAGACAGACAGGGACATGGCGACAGCTACGAGGATAAAGAAAAGACAGGGGTGATTCATCGCGGTGATTTGCTTCACTGTGATGTTGGCTTCTTTTACCTGGGAATGGCTACAGATGTCCAGCAGAACGCATACGTACTCAAACAGGGTGAGACAGACGCACCACAAGGACTCAAAGACGCATTAGCTGACGCAAACAAGCTACAGGATTACCACGCTGAAGCTATGAAGACAGGAAGAACAGGTAACGAGATACTGAAGATAGCCTTGGATAACGCAAACAAAAACGGTTTGAAGCCCAGCATCTATACCCATCCATTGGGGGTTCACGGGCACGCAGCTGGACCCACCATTGGACTCTGGGACCAGCAAGATGGAGTACCCGGCAGAGGAGATTACCCGCTTCACCCAGACACATGTTACGCCATCGAGTTAAACGCAAAGCGAAAGGTACCAGAGTGGGATGACCAAGAGGTACGCATGAGCCTTGAACAGGATGCTTGGTGGACCGGCGAGAAACTTGTCTTCATGGCTGGTCGCCAGAAAAAACTACACCTAGTGAGCTAGATGAACATCAAAGCAATTGGAAAGAAAGCACTGGAATACGACAAGTATAGCGGATGCAGCCAAAGCGTACTCTTAGCGCTACAGGAAGCGTTTGAGATAGGCGACATGGAGAGCTTCAAAGCTGCAACAGTGCTCAGCGGAGGCGTAGCACGAAAAGGCGAGACCTGTGGAGCACTGATAGGCGGCTTACTTGCACTGGGGCTTGTGATTGGACGTGAAGACATCACGGATACCCAGACATACAGGGACGCTATGAAGCCCAGTGACGAGATTATCAAGGAGTTTCAGAAACGTCTCCAAGAGACCTTCGGGTTCACTGAGCCCCTTGAGACCACTATATGTCGGGATATACAGAAGAAAATCTATGGTGAGAGCTATGACCTCACTGATCCTGTGAGCTACAAGGCTTTTCTTGACGCGGGTGGGCATGGTGATCAAGGGTGCCCACTGGTTTGTGGTGTCGCAGCTATGGTTACCGCTGAGAAGCTCATTGAGCTAGGGGCTTAGATAAGGGGGGTGGAATCCACCCTCCGAGTACATTACCCGATTGTAGAGTTTTATTAGCTCTTCCTCGTTTATCTTGTACTTCATTACGACACCAAGCTCTGGCTCTGTTCCCATATATGTGAAACCAAGATGCTCATAAAATTCCCTTAGTCTTCGTCCTTTCTCGTCTTGGTCTTCAGTATAAAGAGTAACAAACGTATAGTTTAACTCGTAACAATATACCAGCAAAAGCATGATGAGCACTTTCCCGATGCCTTTTCCCTCTTGTTTTGTGGCTATCTCATCCAAGAAAAACCAGTATTGATCAAACTCGTCATCATATCCGTATAGAAAAGCGATTGGTTCATCGTTTATGTGTACTATTAGGCAGATGAAATCCTTCTTCAGGGATTTATCTATCAACTCTTCGCGACTATACCATAGATCTGATCTGAATTTTTCGTGATCGATTTCTGTTATCTTCTGGATTATTCGTTCATCTAGGTGTGTCCTAAAGCCGATTTCGATGTTTTCACCGAGTTTCTCGGCTAACCGTGTCTCAGCTCGTTTTATTGCATCCTCAAGAAATGGTAAACTGGTCTGCAAAACACTTAGACCAGCCCATATCTTCTGAGCGCTGCTTCTATGACACCTTTAACCATGTCAGGGAACTTTTTGCCAATGGCATACCACATCATGGGGTAGAAGCTTAACTCATCTCTTACGACATCATAGTCGATCCCGGGTAGTGTGTTTACCTCAAGGAAGTATAACTCACCATGGGAATCATAGCGGTAATCCATCCTTGCCCAGTCATTGCAGTCCAGTGCCTTGAAGCTTGCCTTCGCATGAGCCTCAATTCGTTCTCGGAGAGCATCATCTATCTCTGCTGGACACTTGTAGTTGCTACTATCATCCATCACGCTCTTGGCTTTCTGTCCAAGAACCCTTCCTAGTTCTGGGGGAAAGTTTGTGAAGTCTACCTCAAGTATTGGTAGTACTGTTGGCTCCTCTGAGTCACTGTAGTTGCCTACTAGTCCGACGCTGAACTCTCGTCCATCAATAAACTTCTCGATGAGTATGGGCTGTTTGTAGGTTTCAAGCATCTCACCTAGTTTCACTCTGAGAGTAGATTCATCGTTTACCACGTTGTCCCAGTTGATGCCTATACTACTGCCCTCATGACTAGGCTTCAGGATCAATGGGTAGGTTAGGCTTTTTCTTAGGGGTTCATCAAAGGATTCCAGTACTTGAAATGGCGCGGTCTTCAATCCATGATATTCTAGGATCATCTTGGTGGTTGGTTTATCAAGCCCGATAGCGTTCGCCATGATTCCAGAGCCAACATAAGGTATTCCCAGCATCTCGCAGAAGGCGGGTATCTGGCTCTCCCTGCTTTCTCCCCGGATACCTTCTGCTCGGTTAAAAACTATGTCTGGACGGTGTTTCTTGAGGTTCTCGTAGCAGTTCTCATCAGCCTCGATCAGTAAATACTCCCAGTCAGCAGCCTCGATGCCATGCTTGACATGTTCAATTGTCTCTTCTGGCTCAAACTCGATGTTGAACTCATCATCAGCATGTCTGATATTACAGCAGAATGCAACCTTGAGCTTATGGGACATCGTTGAGTGCCTCCTTGTAGATGCTTGTTACTTGGTTTTTGACGTCTCCGGGTAGAGTTATTGATTCATGTACCCCGAAGAATGTCTTGTATAACTCATCCTCACGTGCTTGCGCCTCGTCAAGGAACCTGTTCTCAAACTCCTTCACTAATGGACTCTGATCACCATTCTTCCACGCGAGATAGAATGCGAACAACTGCTCATCACGTCCCCTACCTGTAAGGGCATATGTATTCACATCTACTCCACCAAAGAGGCTGAAGTAACTGCGCATCTCATCGCTGAGCATGTTTCTGCTGAGCCCTACGCTGTCTGGGTCGAAACCACTTGCCTTAATCAACAAGTACATCTTACAGCAAACGCTACAATCCATGCACCATCTGTGATCCCTGCCCGCCTCGGTCTCAACAAAGCAACTCATATGATATTTTGCGACCTCAGGATACCGCTTGAACAACAGATAGACAACCGCAATATCATTCAGAGGCTCGATCACAGACATAGTGCGTACACCACCTAGGCTAAGCTGACGAGTGATAGAGTCAACCTGTTTAGTCCAAGTATGACACTGGTCGTAAGCGGGATAACATACGAAACCTTGACGATCCATATAGTACTCGCCACAGCTCTGCTCATTACCAAACAAGATATACTTACTCTCGAACTTGTTGGCAATGGGCAGTATCATTACAGCATACTGGGTGGTCTGGAGACCCCAACCAACCTCGGTCTTACCAACGCCAAGCCTATGACCATCCCTTAACTGACCCACAGTATGCTCAATCTTCTGAAGCTCAACACCAAACTCTTTCTGGAACTTTACAGCAAGTTTATCCTTGTGGCGCTCCTCATAGGTAAGGGCAGGCTCCACGATATAGGCTGCCTGCGGGTTTAACCCAAGCTCGTCGCATACAGCCCATGTTAGTAGGCTGTCTTTTCCGAAGCTGAGGCTTACCACGGCGCTGTCTGGGCGTGACTCGTGTCTGTATGTTGGGAATTTGATCTCTTGGTCCTTGAAATGTACCTTGAGGTTCATGTACTCCTTGATTAGCTCAGAAGTGAATGTTCCGTCAACGTCGGCGCAGCTTGGAAGGTCCATGACCATGTTCTGGAAGAAATATGTCTGAAGATATGGTGGTGAAGTGTTATACTGTATATTGTTTCGGCGGAAATGCAGAGGAAGATGAATTGTCTCGCTATAAACTAGGTTGTCAAATAAGACATCCTTTGCTTCCTGTGGGTATTTTTGCCAAATCTCATCGGGATAATTAACTACATATTTTTGACCGCGGAATTTGATCTCAAATCCCGTCTGGGTCTGTCGGGCGTTTATTGATAATCCGTTCACGGAAATTCTAACCTGTTTTCTATTTCGATGGGTTTAAAGCATGGAAATAATTGTTCCTATATTATCATCTGAGTGATTTTGTATAAATGTTTAGAAAAGAGTTTAAAGAACAAGGTATCGGCGATACCCTTTTTGCACGTTTAAAAAATATGGAGAAATTGCTACATTTCAGTAAATTTTACATTAAATTTGAGGCGGGCAACCCCACAGGCACAATGAAGGATAGAGCCAGCTATGCCACACTCAGACACGCTAAAGAAAAAGAATACACCACAATCGCAGTCGCTAGCTGCGGTAACTTTGGCGCAAGTATAGTTCAACTCAGCCAAATATTCGACATTGAGCCCCATGTATACATACCAGAAAGCTACCACAGCCCAAGAATAGCTGAGATGCAACGTCTTGGAGGCATAATTCACAGAGCACCCGGAACCTACGAGGAGCTAGTAGAGTTGAGTGGTAAGGAGGCGGAGGAGAAGGGGTGGTATAATGGTAACCCGGGCACGGAGGAGAATAGTCAGATTAGTTTTGAGGCGTATGAGTCTATAGCGTATGAGATTTTTGATGAACTTGAGTATGCTCCTGATGCTGTAAGTGTATCAATAGGTAATGGCACCTGCTTCACAGGCATCTATATGGGATTCAGGACTCTATTCAGAAAAGGTAGAACTGACAAGATACCTGTCATGGTGGCAGCTAGCACAACAGGCGGAAACCCGATAATAACAAGCTTCAATGAGGGTAAGAAGAAGATCAAAGAACTTACCCCAGATTCAATAACGGAGACTCCTGAGAATGAGCCTATAGTCAACTGGAAGAGCCTTGATGGCCAGCAGGCTCTTGATGCCTTGTGGGCGAGCGAGGGATATGCTTGTGGGGTATCGGATGAGATAATGACCGCTTTCAGTAACCTATTGGAGAAGGAAGAAGGGCTATCAGTTTTACCTGCATCAGCGGCGTCAGTGGCAGCCATGTCAGAGTACGTTAAGGAAAGAGCTACTCCCAAATCCAAGTGTTTCGTATCGGTATTGACTAGTCGAAAATACTAGTACTCCACTTTTACCCGGTACTCTGGGTAGTTTCTTACAAGGTATCAGTATAGCATTAATGTAACCAAGAATAAGTGTAGACTATGCAGCCCAGCGTCTTCGACAAACTACACCCAAGCATACGTTCAGGGTTAAAGGAACTGGGCATAGAGAACCCCACACCACCACAAGAGAAGGTAATCCCACCGATACTACAAGGAGAAAACGTGTTACTGGTTGCTCCAACAGCCAGCGGAAAAACTGAGTCAGCCTTGCTGCCTGTGTTTGATATGTTTTTACGTTCACCAAAGGAGAAAGGCATCAGTATAATCTACATAACGCCACTGAGAGCATTGAACAGGGACATCGAGAAAAGAATGATGTTCTGGGCAGACCACCTAGGGATAACCGTTGAAGTAAGGCACGGTG
>JAHLLU010000149.1 GCA_020444005.1 archaeon | reverse complement strand
ATATGCTGTAGGGTGAAAAGATGAGGTTACCGCTGTTTACCTGCTTGTAGAGGTCCAACGCGAAACGGTTAGAGGCATTAACCGTCTCACTGCCACCAGCGAACCAGTCTATCCCAGATGGAATCCATAGGCTTGACCCACCCGTGTTATTGGTGAAAACTTCAAACCATATTTCTCCCTCTACTTCCATGGTTTTCTCTGCCCCCATGCAAGATATGCTGAACAGCCCCGGATACTCTGGGTGGAATGTATGCTCTAGGAATAGAGTTCTGTTTCCCGCATTTACTTTGATCTTCTCTCCCTCTGGGTAGGTTAATGCGACTGATAGGATTTCTTGGGCAGGATAATATTGTGATACTGTTTTGATGTTGCAGCTAGGTAACTGCTCTATTGCGATATTCTCCTCTGTGGGATTTACAAAGTACACCGACGCCGTTATGGATTCGTTTAGCTCGTAGGTTTCCTTGTCGGTCTCGATGACGATATTGAGTTCGCTGAGGGTGCCATCACGGTAATCAACCTCGTTGTTAATCTGAGTTGAGCTGTTTACGTATAATACGTAAGCAGTTACGAGTATCAGCACTATGGCGATGATTTTAAGAAACCTATTGCTAGCGGACATTGTATCAGGAATCAATCACTCTAATGTGGATATAAACCTAAACAATAGAACAGTCCACGGGGTTCGTTAAGGTTTCTTGACGAAACAAGGTGCAAAACAATTGGTGTACCGCTAAGCATATGCACCATAGATTTCATTGAACTTGAAGTTGTTAGTAATTGAGATAGGAAGATTTAGATCACGAAACATCGAGTCAAAGATGTCAATTGGGTTCTTGATCTTCTGCTTACATTCAATTTTTAACAAAATATCTGAATCCTCATCAATCATCAGGACGCAGGTCGTCTCAACCCCATCAACATTAACAGATTTACTGATTTGAAGATACTTAGTCCGAAGCGAAAGCTCCCCACTAGAACCGTACTGTATTTCCAAGACACCGACACGACTATCATCCCTAAACTTCTCCTCACCCACATCTTCAACAACGCGGCTCCAAACCGGTTTACCTTCGATATAGCTTCCGAAGTGCTTGCCACTTGCATCATCATCGTATCGAACGGAGTTCTTCTCTTGGTTAACCCAGAAATCGCTGATGTTAAAATAGTAGCCAAACCGCTCCCAAAACAAGTTCAATCGCCCCGTCTCGTTTGATAAATAAGTAAAATGATAATGTGTAGAATCCGTGCCTACTCCGTAACTTAGACTGAACCTACCGCCTCCGAGGAAAGAATTCACCTTGTAGTACTCATCATCATTATATTTGTCGCCTACCTCCACATTGTACCCTTGCTTCAACGCGGTATCGGCTAGAATCGATAAATCTTTTGAATCAACCCGAATTGTATGTGTTCTATAACCCCTAAACAATGACATATCATGAAAACTGAACATGCTGAAGAAACTAGGCATGAAAATAAGATACACAGAGACGGCGATAAAAAACACCGCAATGACAATATCATATCTTCTCGGTTTATTCAACTAGTTTCACCGCGTTTCTGCTCTTTAACTCATCTATTATTGTCCAGAATCCTGTAGTAGTCATGAACACGCCGATTGTCATCAATGAGAAAGAGTAGTCAGGTATCTGAATGACACTATATGAGATAGGCACCCAAAATGGATGAAACATCGAGGGGTTTTCACATACATCTATGCTAGCATCTGAACCATATTCAATAATCTGGGTACCAGTCTTGGCGACTGCTAAACCAAATACAAACAGAAAGAGTCCGAGAATTAACTTGCCTGATATTTGTTTCAAAATATTACCGGTGCCTCCTCGCCATATCTGACGGTGAACTGAAACTTTTCACCCTGATACTCAAGATGTATTGAACCTGTACCTGATGATGGAAGACTCAAAATCAGTTCCTCCAGTGTTCTTCCTTCCTCATCTGTGCAGATAACCCATTCAATTGGATGCACTAATCCGATAGCATGGCTTTGAGCCTCTATCCTAAAGGCTTCACTGAGAATTGGAGACCTTTCAAGAACATCATCAGTTATCGTGACCATGGTATGATTTGTTGACGAGTAAGCGTAGCGGTTAACCATGATATACGCATGCATATCCGGTGTAGAGTCATGTCGGGTGACAGCCATCTCGCTGAGTCCAGCGTGTTCATCAACCTCTATGATGTCTGTAAACTCGTAGCTACTTGTATCCATGACGCCGATAATGCTAGCTGAGTCTGGCATCGGTGTGTCTATTGCTACGCCGCCCCAGTAGATGAAGTAAGCCTTGGAGCCGTTCTCGTTGAAATAAACCCAGCTAGGTTTCCCGTAATAATCACCTTGTTTTACAGACCTAGTAATAATCCTGCTATAATCCGTTGTATTCACAACCACTAGCTCATTCATCTGTGAGACACAGTATAGTTTCCCGCCATCAGGAGAGATTGCAGTACATGTTATAGCACCATCCCATGTCTTGTCAACGGTTAATCGTTTAATGTTCTCGACATTTTCCCCTGTATCAACGTTGAAGACCTGAACCAATGGATATAGTTCCTCTTCACTGGGGTTATTCACCACGTAAATCAATGGTTCAGTAGGGTGTGCTACAACGCGTTTCCAGTACGTTGTATTCATCTTGATATTCCCTGTTAATCGCCGCTCCAAAGTGTCTATGATAGTGATTCCATGCTGAGTGGTTACGCACAGTGTAGACCCTGATAACGCGCAGTGACCCAGATCATCACCTATCTCGATCTTCTCATCTATGCTGAGGGTCTGCAAGTCCAGTATGTAGATGTTGGTATCCTGATAGTTACCACTCAGAATATACGCCTCGTTGAGCATCGCATTGACCTCAATATAGCCATTATACTTGCCGCCGGGAATCTGTTTAACCAGAGAATAATTATGGGCATCAATAACCAGAATATCGTTGCTATATTTTCCACGGGTAACGATAAAGTACTGGTTATCAGGGGTTAGGGCGATTGAATCAGGTCCTCCTCTGGGCGCCTCAGCGATAAAGTTCAGTCTCCCAATATACTCGTGACTTGTTAAATCAACAATATACACTGCGTTATGATAATCATTAGTTATGTATCCAATATCATGTCCAGTTCTGGTTTTCAGAGACGACAAAACATCTTCATCCAGTTCTAGTACAGGAGGCGGGGCAAGATCAAAAACGCCCCTCGTTGGACCTTTGTCCTCCTCCAAGGGGTTGTATGGAAACCAGATCATTGCTGCAATAAGTAATAACACAAGTGCTGTAGGGACTATAAACCCCCTGTAACTCGATCCATCTTTCTCATCTATCTGCATGTATCTCCACCTACTACTTGATTGGAGCCTAGTTCCACCCAGACCTCGTAGAAGTGTCCGGGGCGATGTTCTTGCTCAAAACAAATCGCAACATACTCACACGGCGCGGGAACCTTGTGATAAATCAAGTGAGCTAGGTTAGTGTACTTGAATACTTTATGCCAATAATAATTCGGCATTCTTTGCTGTACCTCGTGACTCAAATATCTCCCAGCGTCCACACCGTTTAACTCTAGGAAAGCCCTCGCGGTATCCACCGCCTCGTTTACCTCGGCACTGGACTCTGTATGTCTCGTGAACCCTGTGTCCTTGACCGCCATCAAGGTGACACTGGTATATGTCTCTGTGTCCGTCTTGAAGCAAAACGATAGTATGCCTCGTTCCTTGACCTCAAAGACATGGTAATACTCGTAACACTCTGACACATTAACAAGCACAGAATATACTCCCCGATTGTAACACCAGTTGGGGTCATCATCAAGAATCACACAACAGTCCACGGGCTCCATGGACTCAAAACCAAACACGAAAAGACCCGGTGATACCTCGGTAAACAACTTTGCGGTATGCATCGTTAACTCGTTGACTCGACCTACGCTGAACGAGCAGGGTAAGACTTGTCGTCCATGGTATCCAACCACACACGTACTACCCGGCGTAATTCCCTGTCCGGCTATCTCTAGCTTCAAAGACAATGGCTGCGCTCCGGAGAACCTGACCACAGCAGCGGTGATACCTATGATGCATAATACCGAGAATAGGAAAAAGCGTCTGCTATGTCTGTGGCTCACCTGTATCACTCCCTACGTCAAGTAAACCATGTTTCCGCATGATACCAATGGCTTTCTCGGTTAATCGCTGCTTCGTGGGATAGAAGTTACTGGAGAGTAGTCCCTGTTTCTTGGCTGTTGACCTTACCCCATCAGGTAACATCTCGTATCCAGACTCGCCTTCATAAATAGCCTTGAACGCCTCGGCGTGAAACAAGATAAGGTTCTCGTCACTCCTAAACTCAAGATCCAAGGATTCCACTCGCACTGTCCCCTCCATCAGATGGTATCTGGAATCGTTATAATACTAGGTTTTAGAACACCCAAGGAGCTTAGTCAAGGTTTCTTGATGAAAAACAATTAAAATAACGTAAAACTATCCTGTGTCCGATATGGCGCTGGATGATATGGACGAGGAGGTGTACTCCACAATCTTCAACGCCCTGAGACACGGCGTAAGACGCAACATACTCAGGATGCTCGAAGACAGGGAACTCACCCACACCGAGATAGCGGAAAACCTCGGCATATCCAGCAGCCATCTCACATACCACCTCGACGCGTTGAAAGACCTAGTGACCAAGACAGAGAACGGATACAGGTTATCCCGTTTCGGTGAAGCCGCAGTACAAATGACCAAGACAGTTGAGTCACCGGAGCCACAGGTCAAACCCGAGGATAAGAAACGACTCAAAAACATCACAATGGTGCTGAGTATCTCACTACTGATTATCGCTGGAGCAACCATCGAGCTATACTTTTTGTCTTCTCAGCAGGACAAACGGGTCTCCAATCTCGGTGAGGTCGTGGATGATATTGCCTCTAAGCTGGACCAGTACGAGACCATGGAATCCATACTGAGGAACTCATCAAGCATCGTCCTCACCAACGGACGGGAACTCAGCTTCAAGACAGACTGGATACCAGACTCGTTAAACCCTACACGATTCATAATGATATTCTATGTACCCGCAGACAACCTTACTCTCTGTATCGAGACCGCGGTAAACAAACGCGAGGGCTTCTATTTCCCCTTAACCTTGCAGGAGGGCAATGTCTACACATATTCAGAGTACGATAACTCGTCTGATGTTTTCCAGCATCCTGCCGTTTGGCGTATGAACGTCACGGAGCGGTTTGAGACGATCCGGGTGCCCTTGGACTGTGGCTGGTACTCTTTGAGCTGGGTTGGACCAGTATCTGTTCACTCGGATGGCTCAGTAGACCTATACATTGACTGGGGACCGAGGGATATGTGGGTGGAAGCGGATGCCAGTCTCTGGTCTTACTGCCAGCTCAGGTATAATGGGACGGCGACACCGTTTCTTGTGGACAATGAGAGGCTGTTTAGTCTAGGTGTGCATTACTCCCGCGCCGTTGTTGATGGATTTATGGATGGTTGAAATAGTTGAGTGTATTGAATCAGATAGTTCTCAGCGTCTTGCTGATGGTCACCTTAGTCGTGATAGCGTTAATGGTGAGAGTTTATTCAAGAACGGAAGCAAGT
>JAHLLU010000148.1 GCA_020444005.1 archaeon | reverse complement strand
TGGCCTTCTTGACGTCTGCTTCCACTTGGTCTATCTTACCTGACCGCATGCTGTCATAGCTTCTGTCGAGTCCACCGCAGATGGCAAAGGTGTCGCCGTAGATTTCTTTGGCTTTGTTTAGCCATGTGTATTCGTGGGCGTCCCAGTTGATGATATCAACAGGGTACTGTTTGAACCACCCTGATTCCATTAGGTTCTGGTCCTGTGCGTTGCCTTCTGGTGTGCTGCAGATGTGTAGCATCTTGATCTCGCAGTCAACCGCTTCTAGGACTTTTTTATCGTATCCGAGTGCCCATTTTTCGAGTTCTGGTACAGTGAACTCTTTCCAGATTCTGCCTCCTCCGCCGATTCCGTAGAATATTCCCTGTATGCCTGTGTCAACGCATGCTTTTGCGAAGTCTATGGTGGTTTCTGTTATGGTCTCCAGTCCCTGTTTGAGGGCGTCTGGGTTTTTTCTCATGTCCTCTATGACGCGTTCGGGGGTTCCGACGCCGTTCATTGCTTGTATGATTGGGCTTGGGATGGTGTAGATTACGGGCGTGTTGCGTAGGTCGCGTGATAGTATTTCGTTGGTGCGTACGAATTCTCGTAGTTCTTTCTTTGGGTCTAGTACCCAGAGTTTTTCCCAGTCTTTTGTTTCTTTTACTGTTGTGCTTAAGGTTGGTGCGTCTTCCTCGTTGTTCTTGAAGTTGAATTTGCTGCCCCATTGCATTGCCATGAATCTGTAGAATGGGGTTACTTTGACTAGATCCATCTTGTAGTCGAGTTCTCTTATCAAGGCCATGTGTCCGCGGGCTGCTTCTTCTCCGTTGCGTTGGGCTAGTTCCCAGCTATAATAGTCGAGCCAGTTGACTGCGGGGAAGTGTCCCCATATGCTCCATGGTACTCTGTCGGGTACCTCTCGGCGGATTACCGCCATGATTCTCTCATATCTATCTGATTCCAAATTGTTTCACCCATTATTGGTGGTAAATGGGCTATTGAATCTGTCTATCCCCTTCCTCAGGTTGCTTGGAGCTGAAGAGATATGCTGCTACAATGATGAATGCTAATAGCAACGCGGTTGGTGTGATTTGGCTCCAGTCGGGTGTCCATTGTTGGGGGGTTGTCTGGGTGGTGGCTTTGATGGTTATGGGTGCGTCGCTGAGTATGTTGATTGTTGTGTTTGTGTTTTGGAGGGTGATGGTTACTGGTTTGGTGAGGTTGTCTTGGTTGATCATGTATGGTCCTCCGGGCTGTGGGTCTGTGATTACCTCGATGTGGCGAATGTAGTTGAGGCTGAGTACTGCTTCTCCGTTTTGGTTGGTTGTTATGGTTTTTGTTTTGTTTTCCTTGTGTATTGTTAGCATTGTGTTTGCTGCTGGGTCTTCGTCTATGATTGCTTTTATCAGGTAGACTCTGTTGATGCGAGTGAAGCCTTCTTTTACTTCTTGGTTTACCTCTGCGTCTTCTGCGAAGTCGATACTGCCTGTCAGTGTTATGGGTGGCTCGTCGCCATAGCCTGATGTCAGGGTGATGTTTCCTATGGTTACTTCGCTGCACTGGATTGGTGTGGGGGAGTACATGTTTAGTTCAAGGTTGTCGATTTTGGTCTCGTGGAGCTGTATGTTTTGGGGTGTGTTTGGCTGTGCCCAGTCTAGTATGAGTTGCGTTGTCTCTGTGTTGTTTGTGCGTAGGTTCATTCCAGTAGTGCCGTAGAGGCTGATCACTCTGTGTGTTGTGTTTGTGAGGTGTATGTTAAAGTCTCCGAGCCATGCTGCAAGGTAGTCGATTTCTGAGTCGTCGATGAATGCCCAGCTATAATCCATGAGGCTTAGATAGTAGATTTTGGTGTTCTGGGTCTCTATTGCTGAGTCTCCCATTATCTGGACCATGTCCAAGACCGTATCATGTGCCTCGAGTTTACCGTCAATCACCATTATATTCGGTGGGTATAGCAAAGTGGTGTTCATTAGCTTGGTTTCGTAGGGGTTTTGCCCTGATTTACATAGTTGGCTTTGGTTGAAGCTGTTGTGGTATCCTGTGAGGGTGTTATTGACTTGGACCCGGGTGTTCTCGTAGACTAGGGTTATTCGTTCGATGGTGGATCGTGTTATGGTGGGGTCGATAAAGGATTGTGATCCGAATTCGTTGATAGTGGAGTCTTGTATTTTGCATGTAGTGGTGTCTATTATTCTGATGAATCCTATTTTGGAGTTTGTTATGGTGAGTTTTGTCTGGTCTGATGCTCCGATACCCGTTAGATAGCTGCTCTGTTCTAGTCCACGTAATTCTGATCCGCTGAATAAAACTGAGGCATTTTCTGTTGCCTGAATGCTTCCCGTATCCCCTAGCTTAATGGTGCTGTTGATGACATGCAAAACACTGTTTCCCTGTAAACTGCATTCACCATCACTTGATTCAATGAATGTAATGGTCGCGTTAATGATACTTAGTGACGCGTTTTCCTCTAAGCTCAACCCGCCTTCTACATAGTAGTGTCCGTTTTCGATGGTTTGTTGTTGGTTTCCTGTCAGTTGAATTGTAATGGCGTTGTTTTGACTATGTGCCAACGTGAGGGATACTAGCAATAGTATTACCAGTATAGTCCTGATCAGATGTTTCATCTATCTTAGTTTCAGATTAGTCCAAATATAAGTGCTGAACCCAGACATGAGCCATCAAAGTAACCTCTATAAATGATGATCTGAGTGATTCATCCATCCTTTTAGGTGAAAAACAAGTGAAATATCGAAAATTTGGTAAACTAGACTGGGATGTCTCAGCACTCGGATTCGGAGCCATGAGGCTTCCCATCATAGGCGGAGACAGCAGCAAGATAGATGAACCCCACGCAATCAAGATGATCAGATACGCCATCGACCATGGCGTAAACTATGTTGACACAGCATACCCTTACCATAGTGGGCAAAGCGAGTACCTTGTAGGTAAAGCCCTCAAAGACGGTTACAGGGAGAAGGTTAGGCTTGCCACTAAGATGCCAAGCTGGCTAGTGGAAGAATACGCTGATTTTGACAAGTACTTAAACGAGCAACTTGGTAAACTGGACACTACTCATATTGATTATTATCTGCTCCACGGATTGAATAAGAGCCGCTGGCCAAAACTCAAGGAGCTTGGGGTCTTTGAGTGGGCTGAGAAGGCTAAGGCTGATGGTCGTATCAAGTATCTAGGATTCAGCTTCCACGACGATTATGAGTTGTTCGAGAAGATACTGGAAGATGCTGACCAGTTCACCTTCTGTCAGATACAACTCAACTACATGGATACAGAGTACCAAGCAGGAATCAAAGGCTTGAAGCTTGCAGCATCAAAAGGCTTGGCAGTTGTCATCATGGAGCCTATCAAGGGCGGAAAACTCGCAGTAACCCCACCAAAAGACGTACAAGCGGTATGGGATAAGGCTGAGAAGAAGCGTACCCCAGCTGAGTGGGCTCTCCAGTGGGTCTGGAACCACCCTGAGGTATCAGTGGTTCTCAGCGGTATGTCCGAGATGAAGCACGTTGAGGAGAACATAGAGTACGCTGGTCGTAGTGGACCGAACACATTGACTGATAAGGAGCTTGCGTTGATCAAGGAAGCTAAACAGGCTTACCTGAATCTGGGCTTCGTTGGTTGTACTGCTTGCAGGTATTGTATGCCTTGTCCACAGGGTGTGGATATTCCGGGAATTCTGGGGCTCTACAATGAGTACTATATGAGTGGTCAGAGCGACGAGATCAAACAGAAATACTGGACGAAGATCACCCCCGAGACTCACAGCAGCAACTGTATTGCGTGTGGAATATGCGAGGAAAAGTGTCCACAGGAACTACCTATAAGGAAGTTCATGGGCGAGACACAGCGCATGTTCACCAAACCCGAATAATCCCAATTTTATTTTCTCCTATTTATTTAAGAACAAGAAACCTGCATACTTCTCAATCAGGAGAGAGCAGCCACGGACTTCGATCTAGAACATTATCAACCATTACCTGTACGCTACGAGCTACGCTATATGATGCTCAAACACATTAAGGAAGGCAAAGACCCCTTACCAGACATTCAAGGACGAGAAGAAACAAAAAATGACGTAATACGTGCAGTTCTCAGCGGAAGCTATCCCTACCTAGTAAGCCGTGAAGGCACAGGCAAGACAAGACTAGCCGAAAGCCTAGCAAAACTCCTACCACCCGTGCCACGTATCCAAGGCTGCCCATACAACTGTGACCCCAAATGGCCCAAAGAATGGAAATGTCCAATTTGTCACGATGAGGAAGACCCAGAAATCGAGTTCATCAGTGGATCAGAGCGGTACAGCAGGATTCAGGGTAACGAGTACACCAATGAGGCGAAGATACTCGGAGTAAAAGATATTCAAGCGATTATCGGCGGTGATAGTCCCACTGATCCCGGGGCTTTCATCGGTACTGGTGTGCTTAGAGGTAATCGTGGCGTGGTCTGCGTCGATGAATTGCCAGCCATTCCAACAAAAGTTCAGGTATTATTCCACCCTATGCTTCAAGAGAATAGAATCGTGCTTGAGGAGTATAACTGGGTCAGACCAATCGACATATTCTTCGTGGCAACAGGAAACCCTACTGGGTTCAGTCACGTGAACCGAGTCCCCGAACCACTTCTAGACCGTTTGGAGTTAATACACATGGGGCTACCAAACGAGTCCGTTGAACGAGAGATCATGTTCAAGGAAGGCTTCAGAGTCGTGGACGACTTCTTCACTCCCCCAGAGAAACCCGTTGATATTAAACCCCTTGATGTGAATATAGCGAGTTTCAAACGTCAAGCCTTTGCGCCTTGGTGGATAGTTGAGACCGTTGAAAAGACGGTACGTTATACTCGTGATTGTCCAAGCATTGAGCGTGGTAGTAGCATTAGAGGAAGCATCAAGAGCCTAGACCATATTTATAGCAGTACTGAGTTACGTAGCGATTCTGTTTCTAATCTAGCTGATGCAGCGGATGGGTTGAAGCTTGCACTCAGAGGACGAATCAGGATTAGGGCTGATCTCATCGGTTTTGATGAGAGCCCCAGCGCATATATGATGAAGAATAATCAGGTGGTCGAGGATGTCCTCTGGTATGCCGCAAGAGATGTAGGTAAACAAGTCCTCGCCGCATTAGACGTTGATCCCCTAACCCTAGCTATAGAGATCACAGACTACGAGGAAGGCAAAGACCTATCCGACTACCCCGTTCTTCAATCAGCAGTAGATTATATGCGAAGCATCAACCCATGGAGCAAACCAGTACTAGTCAACGACCTAGAGACCTTGATCAGGGAACACCCCGAGGTAGTAGAACCAGATGTTCTCTCAGATTATGTTGATAGTACAGTTGGGCTCCTTGCTCATACCTTGCTAGCGTTAGACCATGTTGAGGAACTCAAAACTGACCTATATCTTCCACGTAGGATGAGTTAGATGCAGCCAAGCTCCCACAACCCCTGTACAGACATCGACCAGAGCACACTGGACCTGCTCAGAGACGTCGCCAATATGCAGATGGGCATGGGCCTAGATTATGACTCAGAGTTCATGGAGCAAGCACGCGAAAAAGCCGAGGAAAGATACCACAAGGCTCAGGATAAACAGCAAAAACTAATGGAACGTATCGAGGGTATCAAAAACAGTCAGCTCGATGGAG
>JAHLLU010000147.1 GCA_020444005.1 archaeon | reverse complement strand
ATGGTCTTCAAACTGATAATAGGTGAGGATTCAAGACTCATAACCCGGTTTGAAGCGGATAAGGGAAATATCATTGAAGCAGCGGGTTTCTGGGGCCTATATCATGCGTTTAATGCGTCGAAAAGGCTAGCATTTATAGAGCCAAACACAGGAGATATTTTGTTCGACTGTACGAGGATTCCTGATGACCACGGAGATGACTGAAAAAATCGATGAATACATCGATAAATTCATTGCCTCTGATCTTGTGTTAATAAAAATCAAGGAAGAAAATTACCCAATAAACAGTCTAAGAAGAATTTTCCTTCAACGCATTAAGGAAAGAAAAATTGAGAATGTAACCTCATACACGTTCCTAGGCGAACTATACCTAGAGAAAATCTAAGCAACAGGCTCAGAGACATCTGCACTTGGTTTAACCTTATTCAACTCAGCTAGATCAACAGTAACCCCGATGGAAAAAGCCACAAAATTAACCTCCGCCTCCAGATCTATGGCGCTAATCATCTCTTTAGGCATCTGTTGAGTAATATCCTTTGAAACATTAAGCATCAGGTTCACCAAGCTACTCATAGACTCCGTAACTTTTTCCTGAACAGCAATATTAGATGCACGAGCAGAAACAAGTTTAGCCCGATCCGAGATCGAGCTGGTTACAGAAGATAATCCCTTCTGAGCCTTCTGACCAATGTTCTGAACCTGATTCTTTAATGATGTAGCCACAGATGGCCCCGGGGTATCAGGGTTTACAGTAACCGTAATAGCGTCGGCATTAGACAAGTTACAGCCACATTCGGGGCAAAAAGCATACTCCTGATCATGTTCAGTACCACAGACGGGACAAACAAAGATAGCCATACCCCAAAATCATTGCTAAAAGTATAAAATATTATAGAAAAAGAAAATTATTGAGCTAGGTTAATCCATGCTTCAACATTCGCAGGAGTAGGAGGCCGTTTCGTAATCTCGTTCTCCTCGTTCGCCTTTATGAGTTTCTCGTATAGAGCCTCAGGTTTTTCAGCCACAAGTTTTGTTTTCGAAGTGATTCCCGCTGCTCTTAGTAGTTTCTGGTAAGTTGGACCTACACCTTTGAGGGTGTCCAAGTCATCAACTTCTTCAACTACGGTTTCTGGTTCAGAGGCCTCTACTGGCTCTGGCTCTGATTCTTCTTTGGGTGGCTCTTCTTCTTCTGTTGCGTTGAATATTTCTGCTGTCTTTTCGATAATCTTAATGTTCTTTGCTTCTTTGCCTTTGGCGGTCTCTGTTATCTCAAACTCTACGTCTTGTCCCGTTGCGGGTAGTGCAGTTCTTGGATAGTTGGATATATGGAAGAAAAGATCATCATCACTGTCTTCTATCTCGATAAAACCGAATCCTCGGTATGATAAATATTTTTTAATTTTTCCCTTCAATTATAAAACACTACCCAAACATATGGAAATACTATTTAAAAACCTATCATTTCACACGACTATATTCAATTTTCCGCGAAAACATCCATTTCTAAAAATAAAAAATAACAGCCCTCGTTTTAATTAAACAGTATTTCATACGATAAATCTTCAATTACTCAAAAAATGAAGTGGCGGGCTCGGTGGGATTCGAACCCACGGTCTCAGGTTCCGCAAACCCAAATCATATCCTAGCTAGACCACGAGCCCACCACCAATATAGACATCTCGTAAATAAACCTAATCTTAAAACCAGCTAACGAAAACAGATCTCTAAACCACTAATAATTATGTTTCCTGAGCCCAGAGCCCTCCAAACTACGGGTTACGCAGTTTACTAGTAATAAAACTGAATTTTATCCAATATAAAGAAATGTATTCGTAATTTTACTGCGGAAAAATGATAGATTTATATGCGGCCTCAGCGGAAACACCGTGTTCACAATGAACCCAAAAACTTGCCCACGAGTACTGGTAGGAGGCACCCTTATAGACGGAACTGGAGCCCCACCAATCAAAGACAGCGTAGTAATACTGAATCAAGAGTACATCGTGGAAGTGGGCAAGCGCGACCAAGTGGAAATACCACCTGACGCCGAGGTAATCGACATCACCGGCAAGACTATAATGCCCGGCTTGATCGATAGCCACTGCCACTTCCTCTGGATGGGAGTAGCCATGAAAACCATGGTACTGCTCAATGAAACCAAGTCACTGGAGGAGGCATTGAAACAGGTAAAGAAACACGCAGAAGAGGCTGAACCCGGTGAATGGATCGTTGGAATAGGATGGGACGAGTCCAAGTGGCCCGAGAATAGGTACATCACCGCAGATGACCTTGACCCTATCGCACCAGATAACCCGGTTATTCTGAGCCGTGTATGCGGACATCTCGTAAGCATTAATACTGCGGCGATGGAAGCAGCGGAGATAACAAGAGAAACTCAGGACACTGAGGGAGGCCATGTAGACAAGGATGAGTTCGGTGAAAACACGGGAATACTTCGGGACTGTAGACACTTGGTTCAGTCAGTAATTCCACAAGCTAGCCTAGAGACCATTGTAGATAGCCTTGAACTCGCAAGTAACTATGCCTTGAGTCTAGGATGTACAGGCATACATGACGCGGGACTAGGTAATGAGGAAATTAAAGCATACCAAGAAGCCATGAAGCAAGGAAAACTCAAGGTAAGATCACGTCTGATGATAAGAGGAGACGCTGTTGAATCAGTCATCAAACAAGGGATAAATGAAAACTCCGGCGATGACCTAGTTCAGATTGGACCAGTAAAGCAGCTAATGGACGGCAGCCTAGGAGCTCGAACAGCAGCATTATTCGACCCATACGAGGATGAACCAAGCACATCTGGGCTGGTTTTACTAAAACCAGAGGTACTAACTGAGAACATAGTAAAGGCGCATATGGCGGGATTACAGACAGCGACCCATGCAATAGGTGACCTCGCAGTAGAATACGTATTAGACTCGATACAGGAGGCGCTAAGGCGTCAACCAAGAAAAAACCATAGACACAGAATAGAACACTGTGAGCTTACGAGTGCTCAACAGATTGAGCGCATCAAGAGACTAGAGATCATCCCAGATATGCAGCCAAACTTCATCGGTGAATGGAGTGGCCCAGGAAGCATGTATAATCAACGTCTTGGAAACAAGCGTGAACACATGAGCAACCAGTACCGGGCGATGCTTGATGAAGGAATAAAGCTGGCTTTCGGTAGCGATGGAATGCCTTTCAACCCGATATATGGTGTCTGGAGCGCGGTAAATCACCCAATACGCGAGAACAGGATCACCCTAGAAGAGGCTATAATGTGTTATACCTTGAACTCAGCCTACGCTGGGTTCCAAGAAGATAAGACAGGTAGCATAGAGAAAGGAAAACTGGCGGATATCACTGTATTTGACGGAGATTTGTCTGAGGCACCAATAGAGGAGATTAGAGACCACAAATGCTACATGACTCTCGTAAACGGCGAGATTCTATACAAGACAGAGTCCTAGTCAGGGGATTTTAACCCCACTCTTTCCACTATATCAAGTAGTTTTATAATCACCAAATCATCGCCATCGAACTCATCCCAGCCTTCTTTAGGGTTAAAGCCATGGGCAGCGAGGAATTTTGGTGAGATACCGTTTTTTCCTGTTTCTCTGAACTTTTTGATGGCCTTTTTTCGTTCTTCATCGTCATCGACTTTTTTGAGATGTCCCCTGTAGGAGATGAAGTTGTATTGGCTTAGATCAGGTTGATATGTTTCAATCTGGACACAGGCTCTGTCATCCTGATCAATGAGTCTCATCTTCTTACCATAATCAGTGAAGTGAAAATACAGGGTCCCATCGATCCGAACATATCTGAAAGGCGCGAGATATGGATAGTTATCTCCGTTGAAGGCTATTCTGCACATGTTTTGTTTGGAGACTAGTTCATCTATCTCTTTGTTGCTCATCTTGGGTAGCTTGAATGGGCTCATATTTGTCTCATGGTAAGCATAGTTTATAGTCATAACTGTAGCAATAAATGATATAAACCGGGTGAAAAAGCGTAATAGTTTTTATCTTGAACCATGTTAGAACCATGATTCCCAGAAAGGTGAATAAAGTTGGCCAAACAGATTACAGTCGAGATAATTATTAGGGGCGACATAATCGAGAACAATGTCCTAGCAAAATTCGCTTCAAAACTCAAGGAACAAAAATACACAGCGGACTTCGTAACAACCGTCGCAGTGCCACCATTCTTAGTAGCCAGCGAAAGAAGGTATCCGAGCCTAGCGGTCTTGTATACTATGGTTGATTTGGAGAACAAGTTCCAGCTCAAAAAGATGCTGGATGAGTTGACAGAAGAAGAAAAACTGGATATAATCTCATTCGAGCAGCTGTGACCCTAAATGGATAAAAAACGAATAATAATAGTAGCTGCGGTAACCCTACTTGCGGTTATCGCATTCACTCAGACATCAAGCTTTCTCACCATTGAACAGAGATACGCCATGGTTGTACTGGTCTACGCCAGCGGACTCTGGGTAACTGAAGCAGTTCCTCTAGCTGCGACAGCTATACTAATTCCATTATTACAAGCCTTCTTTGGAGTACAAGGTTTCAAGGCAGCATTAACCCCATTCTTCGATACCACAGTAATGCTATTACTTGGTGGCTTCATGCTAGCGGTAGCCGTCGAAAAATATGACCTAGACGAGTATTTTGCCTACTTAATACTGTCAAAGGTCAAAGCAGGCGCTAAAGGAATCGTACTCGCAGTAATGTTCGCCACAGGCTTCCTAAGCATGTGGATAAGTAACAGCGCATCAGCCGCATTACTAATTACAATGGCTTTGAAAATAACAGATCAAGTCAAGGACAAACAGGGAAACTTTAGCAAGATAATGGTTCTTGCCATCGCCTACAGCGCAACGGCGGGAGGACTAAGCACCCTTGTAGGAACAACTACTTGTGCTATGGCGGCTGCAAGTCTTAAGACGGCGGTTGGAGTGGATATTAGCTTCCTTGGCTGGATGGTTTATGGTGCACCTATTGCGGTAATTCAGATACTGGTAATCTGGGTCGTATTATTCATGATATTCCCCACAGACGTCAAGGAGATCCCACCCATTGAGCGCCCTCCAAGCGAGTTATCAAATAAACAAAAACTTACCCTTGGAGTATTCATATTCGCGGTGCTTGCATGGCTTACTGGAAAACTTCCCGACCCAGTCACTAATCTGATTGGATGGAGCGGTCACGGTTATAGTAGCAGCATGGTGGCTGCAACGGTGCTGATTGTACTTTATTTCACTGACTTAATCGAGGAACAGGATATTAAGAACGGTAAATGGTCAACTCTGTTGCTGATTGGTGGAGGCTTGAGTCTCGGTGCGGCGCTTGAGGTCACTGGACTTGTTAATGTTATCAGCGACTGGTTAATGGGTTTGACATCAGGTGGTTCCCCACTTCTAGCCATCATCATAGTAGTCGTATCAGGTCTCGGCATCAGCATTATCGCGAGTAACACGGCGAGTGCAGGTATTTTCCTACCAATCGCGATAGGATTAGGTCAAAAGATCGGGTTCAGCCCAGTTATCTTAGCAGTAGCCGTAGGAATCAGTACCAGCTTGGACTTCATGCTCCCAGTAGGTACTCCACCAAACGCGATAGCTTACAGCACTGGAAAAGTC
>JAHLLU010000146.1 GCA_020444005.1 archaeon | reverse complement strand
TTGAGGACCCCGATCATGAACACGTAACCCACTGTGACGCCTGATGTTAGAATCAGGTATATGGCGAGTTTCGCTTTAACCACCATATCCACGCCTACGGGTTGAACATTCAGGTACTCGTTGTGCTCAAGATTAGTCAAGAAGCTGTAGGTCATTACTCCCATGAAGCCTACGAATCCGCTGAAGAAGATGACGTTGAAGCTGATTGGTATCCCGAAGCCTGCTTGGAACAACCATGATACGAAATATATCGCTAATAGGTGTCCGCTGAATCCTGCTACTGCTGGGAATAAGCTTCCGCTTCTTCTGAGTTCAAGCCACTCCTTGGCAATCATGAATCGTAGGTCACCCATGAAGTCTAGTTTTTTCTCTGTGTCTAGGAATGACTCTGTGTATCGTTGCTGTCTTACCTCGAAGCGTTCCTTCATCATCATGACGCCTGTTGTAGCTAGTATCGCTGATTCCGCTACGCCGATCCAGAGATAACCTGTATTGCGTGTGAGCCAGTATCCCATTGGCGCTAACACGTACCCGATTGGCAGAATATTCAACGGATATGCTAGTAAAATCAGTCCTACCAATGCTAGGCTCATGAATAAAGTGGCTTTACTAGACTTGAGGCTCAACGCGCTTACTGCGAAGCTAAGCCCCATACCCACCATGAAGGCGATAAACATAGTTACACCCAGCACAGCAACACCAGTATAGGTTACTCCTGCGCTTGGAGCAGCCAAACCAACCCCCAGTACCAGTGGAATATAGCTGTAGAGTAAGTAATATAGTGAGTCTTTGAGATAGAAGACCGCCATCACTTGTTTGAAACTCACAGGGTAAAGCTGGGGCAACTGGAGTAGCATGTTGACTTGTCCGAGTCTGCGTGTCATTACGTGTTCACCGATTCGTCCGAAGCCTCCTACGAATATTCCATAGATGACTGATGCTATGTGAAGCATCAATAGAATCGTGGTTAAGTCGATGTTGCCCATGATGTAAGGTGTGATGAAGGCTCCAAAAGCAGTCAACATGAATATCATCAACGGGAACAATCCCGAGCCAAATCCACCCACAAGCGACTTGTGGAGACGCCACTCCTCCTTGATCATGGAGGTGAAAAGGTGCCAGCTAAGCTGTTGCAGCCTGATCCACCACCCGCAGGAAAATGTCTTCTAGGTCCTCGTCACCCACACGCAACTCATCAAGGGAACCAGTGCTAACAATATGCCCCTCATTGATGACGGCGATCCTGCTGCAAACCTTCTCAGCGATCTCCAAGATATGGGTGCACATGAATACGGTTCGACCCATAGCAACGAGGCTCATCAAGTACTCCCGTACCTTACGCTGATAAATCGGGTCAAGGTTAATGAAAGGCTCATCCACAAGCAACAACTCAGGCTCATGAATGAAAGCCGCAGCAAGCATAACCTTCTGACGCTGCCCCTTAGACAGGTCTCTACAAAGCACATCAGACTTCTCCGTGATGTCAAAGAAATCCAGCCAGTAATCAACACGGCTCAGGTCTTCTACGCCTCTGATCTTGCATGTGAGTTCAAGGGTTTCTCGTGCCGTGAGGAATGTTGGAGGAGTCTCGGCTTCAGGCACGATGCCTACCATGCGTTTTACAGCCAATGCGTCCCTATGGGATACACCTAATGTGACGGCTTCACCGCTATCAGGCGCAAGCTGCCCAGTGATTACCCTGAGTAGGGTTGTTTTACCTGCGCCGTTGGGTCCGAATAACCCGAAAAAGTCTCCGGGTTCTACTTTGAAGTTTATGTCGTTTAGTACATGTGTTGCTCCGAAGCTTTTGTTGATGTTTTTAACCTCTATGACTGGCATGGTTTTCCCTACTATTGGCGTGCCTAGGAGTTTAGAGTAAAAATGATTCTGATGCAGTGTTCCATATATTAGGTAGAGGTTGCCTGATAGAGGGGTTCCACGTATTTGCGCATGGACTCCATCTGCTGTCTGATATCAAGGGGGTCCATCAACCCCATCTCAGTAATCACTCCATTGATTAACTCGGGTGGTATTATCTCGAAATACGGGTTCTTGATCTCAACATTATCCAAAGGCTCCGAGACCTCATCAGGTGTCTTAGCCTCTAACTCGATATTCTGCCCCAGATAATTGAGTACGTTAAACTTGCTGGTATCACAAATTTCGTAAATTGGTACTCCTTGGTCTCTTGCTGCGTATGCTAGGAGTTTGCTTCCCACCTTGTTTATGGCAGAGCCGTTATGCTGGACGCTATCAGCGCCAATAAGACAGATGTCGGCAGCCTTGACGTACATTCCAGCCGCACCGTCAACCATCAATATAACCTTGAATCCCTCCGAACCAAGTTCTTTGGCTAACCTTTTGCCTTCCATCATGGGTCGGCTCTCAGTGACCACCACATAATCGTAGCCAATCTGTCTGATGACATCTGCCACAGTGCCACTGTAACTATACGTGAAAACGCTGTCAGTGTCACCGCCTACCACTTTAAGATGCTCTGCGATCTTCTTCACATTTTTCTCGCTACAGTTGATTATCTTGGTGCCAACCGCGCTAACCTTCACACGGTAATTTTTGAGGCTGGACACATTATCCAGCTCACTGAACAAGTAACCTATCTTGTTGGCTAGGGGCGCCATGCTTGGCCGTGTAGCTGCGAGCCTGATGCCTATGTCCCAGAGTCTTTCATGAAGCACATCAACATCGGTGGCCGATTCCCGTAGAGCTGCAGTCATCAATACGCCTATGGCAGCGTTACTTAGCCAGTCAGCGCCGTGAATGTTATCTTCCCTGATACCTTGTATGAGTTTCTCCGGGTCGTAGCTTGGCATAAACAGAAAATGGATCACTATGTAAAAAAGGTGGATGGTTAAGCCGCAGCAGCCGCAGGCTGTCCCGGCTTCGGATACCATGGCGCAGACGCTGGCACACTATAGACTCTTGCACTCATCTCACGGTCAACCATGAGTATGCCCCTGCCTTCACTGCCAACTATGCTTAGCTGTTGTACTGCTTCGCCTACGTTTGCCTCTTCCTCGACTTGCTCCTCAACGAACCATTGGAGCATCTGGTATGTGGCGTGGTCCTTTACGTTCATGGATACGTCTACCATGTGGTTGATCCTACCTGTGATGTGCTCCTCATGAGCATAAGCTGCCTTGAATAGCTCTAATGGGCTCTCCCAACTGTCTGGTGGCGCATCAATGGCTTCTAGTTTTACGTGCCCACCGCGCTCCATGATGTAGTTGTAGAATATATCTGCGTGTATCTTCTCTTCACGAGCCTGAACCCGCATCCAAGTAGCCATACCCTTGTAGCCTTGTTCCTCTAGCCACGCCGCCATGGCTAGGTAGATGTAGCTGCTGTAGGTTTCTTCTTGTATCTGCTGGTTAAGCTCCTTTAGCATCTTATTGTCTAACAATTTTCTTCAATAAAATGTGATGGAACCGCACCTTTTAGACATATCACAGACAGGCGACAACGAGCGTGATCAACTCATCGTTACGCACCGGAGCACCATCATTATCCGCCTTGTATTTCCATAACTCAGCCACACCCTTCCTGAGCCCTTCATCGGTGATGGGTCTGAACATGCTCCAGAGCTTCTTCTCAGCGATCTCCACAAACTCCTCGACACTCTGATAACGTTCCTCGCTGTACTCGTGGAAATCAACCTCACTGAACCCAGCCTCTGTGAAGTACTCAGTAAACTCCTCGTTACTAGGATAGACATCAAGCTGATTCTGCTTGATCTCAGGGAAATAATGGAAAACAACCTTCTTGTGAAGCTGAGCGTGCCCAATAGTCCTGATTACGGTGTGCCCTCCCTTCTTTAGGACTCGCCCACACTCGTTTGCTGTGCCTTGTTTATCCACTATATGGTGCCAGACTTGACTGCTGAAGATACCGTCAAGTATGTCTGGTCGGAGAGGCAGCCACTCACCTATACCGTTGAACCAGTGAACTGATCTGGATTTCTCCCGAGCCTTCCCCAGCATACCCGGTACAGGGTCCATACCCAACATCATACAGTCTGCTTCGGCTCCTACTCCTACAGTGTATAATCCGGTTCCGCAGCCGAGGTCGAGTACCAGTGAGCCCTCAGTAAGCTCTGCCAGTCGTTTGGTCTCGCTGCCCCAGAGGTCTATCTTCTCGCCGCGTCTGCCTTTATCGTATTCGTTGGCTATTTTCCCAAATTCTCGCCCAGATTTTTTACTATAGTCGTAACTCATAGAGAGAAATACGATTGATTAAGGTAATAAAATCAACTAGGGATTGAAATACTGATTTTTTTCAATATGAGGGAACGTTTATTACATCATAGGTTGCTGGTTGCTCCATGAACTCTAAACGGGGTATGTTTCTAACCTTATTCAGCGTAGTCATGCTGTTTTCCATGGTATCAACGGTGTCTGGCTTGGTTATCGAAGAGATAGTCTTCTTCCATGACATGGATGTAAACGGGCACCCCATAGAGCAACTAGACTTCTATCAGGACACCGACGTCGTCATGTTGTGGGTTAACATGACGGATATTCATGTGAATGACACTATCACATTTGAGTGGCAAAACCCAGCTGGTGAAATGTACACTACCCAAGAATGGATCGCGCCAAGTTGGATTGAAACTACCCCATCCTACAGTATGTTCAAGGAGATCGAAATTATGGGTGACCCCGCCGAGAATATGCTTGGAATGTGGAACGTAAAAATCAGTATAGGGGATGAATGGCATTGGTGGAGTTTCAGCTTAAACGGAGGAACAGCGGACGGATTATCCGCCACAGTCTCAACTGATTACATGGCTATTACTGATGTGACAAAGCCCACGAGTTATACCCCCGGTGAAAACGTGACACTCACAATCACAGTGGATTACAGTTTCACAGTGGAAACTGCTGTAGCTCCAAGTGTATGGAATAATAATACATGGACATTCATAGCAACTGTGGAAGACACTCTCGTTAGTACTGGAACCAAAACATACGACTTAGAGTTCATGGCGGATGAGGCAGGAACCGCGTACTATGCTATAGCGTACTTCGTTGAGGATGACAATATCATATATGATGAGAACCATGGAATCGTTCCCTTCGTACTTGAATCAGACGGAGACCAGTCAACCATACCCTCACTAGATAACATTG
Source organism: archaeon (assembly GCA_020444005.1). The sequence goes on along the minus strand of JAHLLU010000146.1, from coordinate 502 downwards.
ACCTGCCTTCGAACATTGATGTTGATGAGATAAAGAACCAGATCAACGACTACATAGGATATGGACTGGATTTCATAGAAAATATTGAGGTCCCCGATGAGTTGAAGGACGTCGAGGACACCATCAAGGAAAAAACAGGCATACCAGGATACCCCGTTAACTCGATTCTAGTTGGGACAGCTTTACTTGGTTTGTACCTGAGAAGACGCAAATCAATCTTAACACAACAATAAGGAAACTTTATTATTTCAAACCATATATGTTGGAAAGGCGAGAGCCGCCATAGCTCAGCTCGGTAGAGCGTCTGCCTGTTAAGCAGTTGGTCTTCGGTTCGAATCCGAATGGCGGCGCCAATCAAACAATCTCAATAGAGGTAACTGACAACCCGCTTATCGAGCCATCATCAATATCCACAGTCGCCTTGATCTCCAAGTGCACATTGTTGACAGTAACCTTTGCGGCGCTGAACTCGAAAGTAAAGTAACTCTCCAACTTCACCTGA
>JAHLLU010000145.1 GCA_020444005.1 archaeon | reverse complement strand
GCGTGGTCTAGTTGTCCGAAAGAAGTATAAGAACATCCCTTTACGCGGTAAAAGTCACGAATGGTCAGGAAAGGACAGTAGCATTAATGCTGGCTGACAAAGCCAAAGTTGAGAGCTCACCGATCCAAGCCATCCTAGCTCCAGCTGAGCTAAGGGGTTACATTATCATTGAAGCCCAGACACCTCACATTGTTGATGAACTCATCAGAGGGATGAGACATACACGTGAAAGGGTTCAGGGAACTATCAGTCCGGACGAAGTAGACCATTACATAGAAACCAAGCCGGTTGTAGAAGGCTTAGAAGAAGGAACACTAGTCGAGGTAATCGCTGGTCCCTTCAAGGGAATGCAGGCAAGAGTTGTCCGTGTGGAGTCCTCTAAGGAGGAGGTCACCATTGAGATACTTGAGGCTGCCTTCACGTTGCCTATCACAGTCCACGCTGACTATGTCCGAGAACTCAAAGGAGTAGAAGAATAATGGTAGAGAAGACTTTCAACTTCATCGTCAACGGCGGAAAAGCCACCGGTGGACCCCCCATCGGACCAGCACTAGGACCAATGGGTGTAAACATCATGGCTATCGTCAACGACATAAACGCACAGACAGGGGAATACGATGGACTACCAGTACCAGTAGACGTAACCATTGACACAGACACCAGGGAGTTCAGCATCAAGGTCGGCATGCTAACAACATTCGCACTGATCAGTCAAGCCGCTGGCTTGGATAAAGGATCAGGAGAACCCAATACCAAGTTCGTGGCAGACATCAGCTTTGATCAGCTGATTGGAGTAGCCAAGAAGAAACGGGCGGGGATCTATGCAGCTACGCTAAAGACAGCTGTACGTGAAGTACTTGGTACATGCCAGAGCGCCGGTGTTACAGTTGATGGTAATCCCGCAAAAAAGGTTCAGGAAGCAATCAAGGCTGGAGAATATGACTCACAGCTCGTTGAGGCTGAATAAACCTTTAAAAATGATACCATGTGAGAAAGAGAGGAATCTAAATTGTCACTCCCGACAGAACAAATTATAAACGCAATCGAAAAGGCAAGAGAGGCATCGCCAGAACGAAATTTCGAGCAGAGCTTTGACCTTGCCATAAACCTACGGGAGCTCGACATGAATAGGCCTGACAACAGAGTTAACATCCGTTTCCAGTTACCCAACGGTATCGGAAACAGGAAGGTACTCGTGTTCGCCTCAGGCGACCTCGCGCTGAGAGCAAGGAGGGCAGGAGCGGACGAAGTAGTAGAGCCCGCAGAACTTGATCAGCTTGCGACGGACAAAAAAGCAGCTAAGAAAAAGCTTGCACCATATGACTCGTTCGTCGCTGAGGCACCGATGATGCCAACAGTAGGTCGCGTAGCAGGACCAATCTTGGGACCCAGGGGAAAGATGCCCACTCCTGTACCGCCACAGGCACCCATAGACGAGATATTAGAACGCGAGCGCCGTACAATAATACTCAGAAGCAGGGACAAAGCGTTTGTCCACTGTATTGTAGGAAAGGAGGGAATGAGCGACGAGGAGGTCGCCCAGAACATCGAGACAGTCGTTAGGAACCTGACGGCTGCCACGAAGAGAGGTTTTGCTAACATCAAGACGATGTACTTGAAGCTGACCATGGGTGACAGCGTCAAGCTCGTATAGGTGAATATCATGAGTAGCCACATTCCATCCGAGAAATACGAGACCGTTCAGGAAACAGTCGAGCTAATCAATCAATATGAGATAATCGCAGCCGCAGACCTCAATAAAGTAAGCAGCTCAATGCTGCAGGACATGAGGAAGCAGCTTCGTGGCAGACACAAGTTCAAGGTAGTAAAGAACACCTTGATGCGGATCAGTATGGAGGAAGCCGGAAAAGAGGGCACACAGGATTTCATTGACTCAGTCAGTGGACCAAACGTGTTTCTATTCACAAACGGCAATCCATTCAGGATCGCCATGGAGCTAGACGCCAACAAGGTCAAGGTATTCGCCAAGGCAGGGGATATCGCCATGAACGATATTGTCATGAGCGCAGGTAACACTGGGCTAAGCCCCGGACCCCTCATCGGGAAATTCGGTGTTCTTGGCGTAAGAACAAGAATTGAGGCAGGCAACATCTGGATAGCACAAGACACAACCGTATGCAAGAAAGGTGAAGAGATCAGCGAAGACCTCGCGGACCTTCTCCAGCGTATGGGTGTAAGAGCATCCGAGATGGGGTTAAGCATCAAGGCAGTCTACGAGAAAGGCGATGTACTACTAGGTGAAGACCTGATACTAGACATCGACGAGTACAAGACTCAGCTAGAGCAGGCGATTGGTGGAGCATTCCAGGTAGCCGTCGAGGCAGCCTATGTGACTCCAGAAACACTACCCACCATCATAGCGAAGGCAGTGCAGCAGGCACGTTCAGTAGCTGTGGAGGCGGAGTGGCCAACACCTCAGACTATCGAGTTATTGATTGCCAAGGCTAACGCAGAAGCCAGAGGACTCGCCAGCAAGGTTGGCGAGAAGATGGCGGACGCTTAAATCAATTTTATTTTTTTCTTTGTTAAACAATATATCTGGTTCTTACTGTATACTAGGTGTGAAGAATCGAGAACCACTACGGGATTATAAGGAGAAACGAGATTTTTCAGCGACCCCTGAGCCTAGCGGTGAGCTAAAGGAAAGCGGAGATTCTCCTATCTTTGTTATTCAGAAACATGATGCTAGTAATCTACACTATGATCTCCGGCTAGAAGCTGATGGGGTCTTGAAGTCATGGGCTGTTCCCAAGGGACCATCCATGGATCCAAAGGTAAAGCGACTAGCTGTTCCAACAGAGGATCACCCTATGGCTTATGCTGATTTTGAGGGTGTAATTCCTGAGGGTCATTATGGGGCCGGTACGGTTATTGTGTGGGACTCTGGTACATTTAGTAATACAAAGGGTGATGATGTCAATCTCTCAGATAACTTGAATGAAGGACATGCAACCATTCATTTGAAGGGCTCCAAGCTAATAGGAAACTTTGCGTTGATAAGAACAAAGCGTGGCGGAAAACGCCCACAATGGCTTTTCTTCAAGATGAAGGACGATTACGCTAAACCCGGCAGTGATATTACTTCTGAGATGCCGAACTCATCAAAGACTGGACGTAGCTTGGATGAAGTAGCTGCTGAGGAAGAACCCGCCGACTTGGGTGATTTTGAGTAGCGGTAATGCTATTTTCTCCTAGTCTCATTACATTGTATGAAGTTTGATTATCTCAGGGTAGCACAGAGCAGCGTAGATATCGGTGACCCCCATATCTGCAGTGACTCGCTTAACAGAAACAGCATCATTAACGCGGTCTATGAGCCATTAATAAAACGAGGAAAACCCGGGTACTTTTTCCCAGTGCTTGCACAAAGTTGGAGCATCGAACCCGATGGCTTGACCTGGCTTTTCAGAATACGAGACAGTGTTCAATTTCACAACGGAAAGAGTCTCACTGCACGAGATGTTGTAGCCAGCATGAAACGAATAGTAGACCCCTCTCTTGGCGGTGCCTTTGGGACACAGGGAGTTTATGCTAGCTATATTGGTGATGCAGTGTTTTCTGCTCCAAGATCTGACACTTTTCAGATAAAAACTAACGAACCTATGGCTGATCTTCTAGATTTACTATCTGAGATGCCTATTGCTCCTGAGGATGAACTTGACAAGCTTCCCAATGAATACATTGGTTCTGGGCCATATCTGGTTGGATCAAGAAGACGCGGTGAATTAGTGCTGGAGCGTAATCGTAGGTACTGGGGTAAGACGGGGTTTGTTGATGAGGTGTCTTTCTTGGAGGTTTCAGACTCGAAAGCTCGCTCTGAGATGGTCTTAGATCGCGATGTGAATATTGGTGCATTAATTGGTGTCAAGGATACAGGGTTTCATAGAGACTCTGATAGAACGCTGGTCAAGTCTCTTGAAAGTAGTCTTTGCATTATTTTCATGATGAACTCTCAAAAAGGAGCATGCAAAGACAAACGCGTCAGACAAGCTCTCAACTATGGCTTGGATATCGCAGAGGTTATCAAACAGGTGAAGCATGAAGCCGCGACAAGGCTGAACGGCTATCTTACCCCTCATCACTTTGGATATAACCCAGATACAAAGCCATATCCATATGATCCAGACCACGCGAAATCGCTACTAGCTGAAGCAGGATATGCTGATGGGTTAAAACTAACCATTGACTTGCCGACTCGTATGCCAGATGAAGCATTGGAGTTAGGGGAGATGATGAAGACATACTATGCTAAGATTGGTGTGGATGTGGATCTCGTTAGCTATAGTGATCGTCCGGCGTATGCTGAGATGGTTCGGGCTAAACGGATTCATGACCTATGTTGCTTTGACTCAAGTCCTCTAAGTACCTTTAGGGTTCTCCGGGAGAAGATACACTCTGGGTTCAAGGGTCCCTGGTGGGAAGGATACAGTAATCCTGAGGTAGATCGATTGATCAACGAGGCGCAGAAGACATTTGAAACCGAGAAACGGGAGAAAATCTACCAACAGGTATTCCAGTTGATTCGTGATGATGCCCCTTGGCTTTTCCTTTATCGACCAACCTACTACTGGGCAGTGTCAAAAGAACTAAGAGACTGGAGACCAGCCTCAACAGGTTTGCTCAAGTTAGCTGAGTAGCCTATTCTCCATATGGCTTTGTGTCAAAGGTTAGGAACTCCACTACATAGCCTTCTGTGTCCCAAGTTAGGAATCCACGCATATCTATGTCTCCGCTTTTCTGTGGCGGGTGATTGGTTTTTACGCCTTTCTCTTTTAGCATCTTGTACCATTCATCCACGTTTTCCACAAATACGCTGAGCATCACCGGTTTTTCCTCCTGTGGTTTGAGGTATCCTTTCTCGGAGTCAACTAGTCCGATGTGGCTATCTTTTCCAACCTTGAATATCTTGACCCATTCTCTACCCATAACCATCTTAAACCCAAGTTTTTCGCCGTAGAACTCAGCTGCTTTCTCTATGTCCTTATAGTAGGTGAATGTGATCATACCTTCTATGCTATTCATGGATTCATCAAGCAATTATTGGATTATAAGTACCACTAGGAATCTATGAAAAAACATGAGAAAAAGGAGGTGTATCTATAGTTTGGATAGATTTTCCTCCACGAGGTAGTATTTTCCCTCGTTCTCGGTTATTATACCGAGGGGAGTTAGTCTCATCTGCATCATCATCTGGAAGTGTCCCGGTATTCCCAGCTCCTCCATGGTTTTTGCTGACTCAGGTGAGATTGCTTTCTTGTCTTTGAAGATTTTTACTACTTCCATGGCTCTTTGGCGCATCATCTCGGGTGATGGGCTTCCTCCACCTATCCCGTGTCCTCTCCTTCCACCCATTTTTGGCATTTGAGGTTGCTTTGGTTTATCATAGACCTCGACTGGTTTAATGTACTCAAAGTCAGCATCGTCGATGGTGCCCTTGAACTGACTCATGTAGAGGTTGTAGTAGAAGCCCTTCTTTTCTAGGAGTTCTTCATGGTTTCCGCGTTCGATTATCTCGCCTTGGTTGATGACTAGCACTAGGTCTGCGTTTCTGATGGTGCTTAGCCTATGAGCTATAACGAAGCTGGTTCTTCCCTCCATGAGGTTTAGTAAGGCTTGTTGTATCTGTACCTCTGTTCTTGTGTCTACGCTACTTGTCGCTTCGTCCAGTATCAATATGGC
>JAHLLU010000144.1 GCA_020444005.1 archaeon | reverse complement strand
AGGGTTTAGGGGATAAACTGGTCTCGGGAGAAGCTGATGCTCAGGGTTTTACATTTGAGCGTCCCGATGGAACCTATCAGGGTCCTAAAGACCTTGAGCCCTATGGTGTGGAGATCTATCAGACTGCTTTGAAGCTGGAAAAGGATCTGAGTGCTCCACAGGACATCGAGTGGGCTGTGGCTGAGAACAAGTTCTATCTCCTTCAATCCAGACCCATCACAACACTAAACATCCATGACCCCAAGAAAGGATACTACAACTACAGCCTACTGGGGGATTACCTCTGGAACAGCACAGGCATAGGCGAGAACCTCCCCGGCATCATGATGCCCAGCACCTGGAGCATATGGAAGATATTCTTCATAGAGATCCTGGAATGGGAGATAGAAGGACTCCCCGCTCTGGGAAACATCGCTGGGCGACCCTATGTGAACACCAGCCTGATTTTATCCTTCGCCAGCAAGGTCTACGGAAAAAATAGGGGGCAGGCATTACTTGAACCGGCTTTCGGTAGGATGCCTGATGCAACCATGCCGATAGTCGATATTCCCTGGGGCACAGTACTCAGGATAATTCCAAAGGAATTCGCTTGGCAGATGAAGGTCAGACGGTATACCAAGAAGATACCAGAATACATCAAGACAAACCCGGAGCGGTGCAAGGCACTAATCGAGGAAATAAAGAACACCGACTCTTTGCCTATGCTTCACAGGCTCTGGCGAGACGAGGTCAAGCCCTTGTTTGTTGAGGGCTCGTATATGTTGAAGACCATCAACGAGCACTATCAGATGCCTTGGATTACCCTTGCAGGTGAATTGAAGAAGCTCGTCGGGAAACAGGAGGCTGATCTTCTCATGTCAACCATCGGCAACACCTCCGAGGAGCTGGAGAGCCTAGGCGTGATGATCGGTGTCTCCGAGATAGTCAAAGGTGAGCTATCCAAAGAAGAGTACTTAGATGGCTATGGACACCGGTTCCCAGATGAGTGGCATCTTCAAGTCCCCAGACCATACGAGAACTCCACTTGGCTCGATGAACAACTACAGCTCTACGCGTCCAATCCCTTCGATCCAAGTGCCATAGCCGAGACTCAGAGGACTAAATTCGAGGACGCATGGACGCGGTTCCAGAAGAAGTACCCGGGGAAATCCAAGAAGATCAGGAAACAAGTAGACAGGTTCGCCTCATTGAGCGTCGATAGGGAGCACATAAGGTCCGAGATGACGAGAGCCGTATGCGTAATCAGGGAGATGTATCTGAGGGCAGGGGAGTTAACGGGTCTCGGAGATGATGTCTTCTATTTGACGTATCCTGAGCTTATGGAAGTGTGTGACGGCAACGATGAGTCAATGGAATACATCCCAGCACGACGAGAGACAGACCGCAGGCTAAGAGAGCTCCCTGAGTTTCCCACCGTTATTAGCGGGGCTTTCAACCCATTCAGCTGGGCGAGAAACCCTGACCGTAGAATCGATGTCTTTGACTCTCATAGGCAAACTGTTGAAGACGTGGACCCATCCACGATCCTTGGTAACCCTGGTTCAGGGGGTGTCTTTGAGGGCACTGTACGGGTGATCAACTCTTTGGATGAGGGGCATCTATTGCAGAACGGTGAGATACTCGTCACGAGCACCACGAACATCGGGTGGACCCCTTTGTTCCCCCGTGCAGCCGCTGTTGTAACAGACATAGGTATGCCACTCGCCCACGCCGCCATCGTGGCTAGAGAGATCGGTATACCCGCTGTCGTTGGCTGTGGTAACGCAACCACTCGGCTCAAGACAGGTGACAGGGTGCAGGTTGACGGCGATCTGGGGGTCGTGAGGCTCCTCGACGTAGAATCATAGCCTGGTGACTGCCTTGTCTGAGACCCGCCGCAGCATAGCTGTGCTCAGCTTTGCTATGATCGTCGTGATGCTGGGCTTCGGGATGGTGATGCCCATCTTTCCCTTCTACATCGAGGCATTAGGCGTCGGTGGGCGTGAGTTGGGGATTCTCGTCGCCGTCTCTTCGTTTATGGAGTTCATATTTGCACCCATCTGGGGAGGTGTATCAGATCATATGGGTCGAAAACCAGTGCTATTGATCGGACTCTCAGGGTATTTCCTGAGCACACTCCTCATGGGACTAGTTGATAGATATTATCTGTTGCTCATCGTACGGGCGTTCTCTGGTCTCCTATCCAGCGCCATGCTCTCTACCTCCATGGCATACGTCAGCGATGTAACCAGCGAGGATGACAGAGCCAGCGGTCTCGGGATTCTCGGCTCAGCCATGGGGCTTGGAGTGATAATAGGACCAGGAGTCGGTGGCTTACTGGGCACCGAGAGCCTGCAGCTGCCTTTTTTTGTCTCCTCGGGTCTCACCGCTATCGCTGCGGTACTAGTGTCCATTATGGTCCCAGAGTCTCTGCAGAACCCATCCGCTGGAGGGCTTCAACTCCAGTCCCCATTGAAAGGATTGCGTGATGCATTGACAGGCAATTTTGGAGTATTATTCTTCTTGGCTTTCCTACTCAGCTTTGGTTTAACAAACTTCGAATCTATCTTCGGGCTCTATGCCTCCATGAAGTTTGGATATGGCCCTGAACGTGTTGGAGTGATATTGATGGTTGTGGGCGTCGCTAGCACCCTGGGTAAGGGACTTCTCACTGGACCGATGACCAAGTTTATGGGTGAAGGCAACGTGATACGGGGCAGCCTTTTAGCTGGTTCTCTCTGCTTCTTGTTGCTTCTCTACGCTAATACTTATCCCATGATACTGATGGCTACAGCTTTGTTCATACTCTCCAAGACGCTCCTACGACCCAGCATCCTCTCGGTCATATCCAAGAACACCACAATGGGGCTGGGCGTTATTCTCGGCCTCAGTAACAGCTTTATGAGCCTCGGACGCATCGTTGGGCCTCTCTGGGCTGGGTATGCGTTTGACGTGAACTTTGATTACCCCTATATCAGCGGCTCATTGGTGCTGTTCATTGGGTTCTTGATCAGTTTAACTTGGAGAAACAAGTCTGGGTCTAGCCCCAGTACTCCTTAACGTAATCTGTTGCCTTCATGAACTCCACATCAGGATACTTACAGGCATACTCAATGATACCCTTCAAACAAAGCAGCCTTGATGGACGCCCAGTCACCTGCGGGTGATTAGTCAAACAGAACAAGCTACGATCCTTGTACCGGGCATCAAACTCGATCTCCCAGACATCAACAGTCTCCTTCACAGTTGCACCCCAGTCAAAATAAAACGTCCAGTCATCAAGATTGTACGCAACAGGAATCTCAAGAAGCCGAGACTCCTCACCATCTATCTTATTGTAGAAGCACTCCTCAGAGCCCATATAGTCGCTGTTCCAGAGGAAACCCATCTCAACCAGATTCTTATGAGTACGTTCACTGGGTCTCCAACGGGGAGTACGGTGACCAAGAATCCTCTCACCGGTGAAATCCTCCAATAACGCCCGGCTCTTCTTGATGTACTCAATTTCTGTCTCAGGGTCCAAAGCATTGTAGCCCCTATGCGTATATCCGTGGCAAGCTATCTCATGGCCCCTGCTGATAATCTCCTCAACCGCCTCGGGATAACGTTCAGCGGTCTGACCAACAACACAGAAAGTAGCCTTGATATCATACTGATCGAGAAGGTCCATAATCCTGTAGACGCCTTTGCGTGGACCATAGCCTCCTTGGGTTACATAGTAGCCGATACCGGGGTGCATCTCCTCGAAAGCGGTCTCGCCATCGAGATCAAAAGTTAGTAGTACTGGGAATGGTTTCATCTGGTTTCAATCGATTAGTTGACTTTTAGTGATTTAAGATATTAGAAAGAAAATGGTTAGAGCTTCTCGTCGTTTACGCTTCTCACTGTCAAACGATTCAGCTTGGATATTAACACACCAGGAGGATCATCTTCTCTGGGATTAGTCGCGTTGTATGCAGCTATCGCGTTCTGGTATGCTGCTATAGCAGCTTCTTTTTCACCCATCATCGCGTGATAGTCTCCCATCAGTATGAGTCCATCAATATCCTGTGGGTTCTTCTCAAGAATACCCTCTATGAGCTGTAACCCTTTTGCGGCTCCACCGACAAGAAGCATGTTTCTCGCCTTCTCAGCAAGTTTCTCCATATCTAGTTCTGGCTCCTCATCGGTAACTATGAATCCAACCTCGTTACTCTCTTCATCGCCTAGAGACGCCTTTATTCTGTATATCTGGTTCTCAAGATTCTCTGTTTCCTCAGGAGATAGTCCAAACATGGCGTAGGCTGTTGTTTTCGGTGTTAATGTGAATATGTCTTGGTCTGGTTCTCGTGATAATAATGCTGGTTTGAACCAATCCGGGGAGAAATTAATCTGTTCACTCCATGGGGTTTCATCTGAACCCAACACTGGGTAATCTATGTTTGTCTTCTTCTCCTCTAGCTGTGTTACTTGTTCCTTGTATTCCTCTTCAGTAATTTCTTCGGCTTCCAGTTGTTTTCGTAGTTCTTCAACATCTTCATCGATGCCTTGGTTTCTCTGATACTCCTCTAATCCATCTGTATTCATTAATGATATTCTAATGACCAGTGGATCACCCTTGCTTAGAGTAGCAGTGAAATCCTCAAACACTTTCAATACTAGCTTCATTTCTCTCACCTCACCAATCCTTCACCTTAAGCTGTCCCTGACAGTTACCGCGCGTAGCGTTATTAATATGCCCCGCACCAGCGTTGTTAAGCCCAGTTCCCGCGCTGGTCTTGCATAACAACGTGCCAACAGGGTCATTGTATGTTATTCTACCGGAGCCATCTGGTTGAGCCGTTATGGTGGCGTATTTATGGTTATGATGTGCGGCCCCATGACACCATGCAACAGCATACTGGTCGTACCGCATTATACAGTTGATATTGCCACTCGTGAGTCTCCCTTGGCTATTTGCAGTATAGTTCCATGTTCCGTCGCCACAGTTATGGTTACCGCCTTCGCCATGGTGCCAGATGTTTAACCCGTGACAAAGCTCGTGTCCAATACTGTTTGCGAGTCTGTTGGCTGGTTCTCCAGCAGCGGTGTTTACGGCTACGTTGATGCAGATGTGAGTCTTGTTTTTGGGTGGCCCGTTTGTACCTCCACAGGCCATGCCGTAGAGTCCGGGCATGTTCTTGTTTCTTAGCCACAATCCGTGTTGGAGTCCACCATGATGTCTTCCGTGGTTGAAGTTTATCTCGCGTTTATCTGTGCCATTGAACAAGTCTTCAAGGTAAAGTATGTGGATATCAAGCCCTGTCACATCAAGCATCCCGGTGCCCAAGAAATCAGCATCATAGACGAAAACATCCTTCTTCTTCACACTTGTACGGGCATGCTGCTTGGAACCGCCCATTGTCATTGGGAAACTGAATCTTCCCAGATTCATTGTAACATTCCTTGTACCACCCACGATGAAACCTCTATACTCCTCATAGTTCGTTAAACCATCACCGTTGCCCTCGCCAGTTGGTTTCTCGTCGTTATCTTGGTTAGCCGCTGCGCCGTTTAGGTCTTGATCAGCACCATCAGCGATATCATTACTGTTCTCGTCTCGTGGTAGTTTGATGGTGTTCTTGCCTTCTTTGCAGTTCTCGTGGGCTTTTTCTTCTTCTCTTGGAGGAATTTGTACACAGTGGTTAGCGTATGCTGTTAACTGCCCGACTGCTCCATAGTCCTCGACGCGGATAATTGGTTT
>JAHLLU010000143.1 GCA_020444005.1 archaeon | reverse complement strand
GAAGCCTCAGGTTTTCCCACCGGACTACAAGCCCTACGAGGCAGATGAATCCATGGTGCCTCCTATGGCGTGCTTCGGGGAAGGATACAGGTTCTACAGCACAGGGCTCACTCATAACGAGATGGGTTACCCTGACATGAGCGTCGAGACACAGGATAAACTCGTGAGACGCCTATGTGACAAGATTAGACGAAACAAGAAAAAGATCACCATGACCGAGGAAACCATGACAGAGGACTGTGATGTACTTGTGGTAGCCTACGGTGTGACGGCTCGTTCTGCAGCCTCCGCGGTACAGATGGCGCGCAGCGAAGGAATCAAAGCAGGGTTACTCAGGCTCATAACCCTCTGGCCATTCCCAGACTGGAAGATAGAGGAAGTAGCCGATAACGTGAAAGGCGTCGTGATTCCCGAGATGAATTATGGTCAACTAGTCAGGGAAGTGGAGCGCAGCGTCAAGCCAACTCCAGTGGAGTTTATCCCCAAGCTTGGGGAAAACCCGCCAAGCCCAGATGAGATACTTGAAAAAATTAGGAGGCTAGCAAAGTGACCAAGCAAATAGACTATTATTTAGAGGATTATCTGCGTATGGACCGGTTACCTCATATCTGGTGTGCTGGCTGCGGCTTGGGAATCATATTGAAGAGCTATGTTCAGGCACTCTACGAGCTGGAATACGACTTGGACAAGATCGTCACCGTGTCTGGTATCGGCTGCGCTGGTAGGGCATCCGGCTACGTAAACACCGACGCATTCCACACCACCCATGGCAGAGCTCTTCCATTCGCAACAGGAATCAGCACAAGTAACACCGATATCAAACCAGTAGTCATCAGCGGAGACGGTGATCTTTTCGCCATTGGCGGAAACCACCTGATACATGCCGCCCGTCGTAATATCAATATGCTGGTCATCTGCAGCAACAACTTCAACTACGGCATGACAGGCGCCCAGTACGGACCAACCACACCTAGAGACATGCGAACACCAACCAGTCCCTATGGTAATATTGAGAACCCCTTCAACCTAGTCTCACTGGTCTCATCAGCAGGAGCCACCATGGTAAGCCGCTGGACCGTATTCCACGTAAACCAGCTGAAAAACAGCATCAAGAAAGGACTCACAAAGAACGGGTTCAGCTTCATCGAGGTCTTGAGCCCATGCACCACAGGCTATGGTAGGTTGAACAAGATGTCACCCACTGATATGATGCGCGATCTCAGGGACACATGCAAGATACGCAAGGTACACCCAACCGAGGCAACCATCGAGCCCGGGAAGGAGGTTATCATCGGTGACTTTGTAGACATTGAGAAACCAACGTACACTGATGTACTTGACCAACTTACACGGAGGTCAACTGAGTGAAAGCCGAGATCAGGGTAGCCGGGTTCGGAGGCCAAGGCGTAATCACCTTCGGCTATGTTCTCGCACAGGCAGCCAGCATCCATGATGAAAAATATGCTTTGATGACCCAGAGCTATGGCCCAGAGGCACGAGGTGGGGCATGCCGAAGCGATGTCATCATCAGCGACGTGTCCATTGACTACCCCAAGTTATCCAAGCTTAACTGTTTCATCGCCATGAGCATCGACGCATATAACCAGTTCAAAAAGATGGTGAAACCAGGAACCGTAGTCATCCTTGAAGAAGACCTAGTGCATGTACCCCAAGATGAGCTACTAGAAGACGTAACCTACTACAGTATACCATCAGTGCGTGAAGCCGAGGCACTTGGCAACAGATTAGCCGCTAATATGGTGATGTTAGGTGCAGCGCAGGCTGTTACCGAGGCAGTTAGCGAGGAATCACTTATTGAATCCATCAAACAACGGTTCCCACGGTACACTGAACTAAACATAAAGGCGCTAAGAAGAGGAATAGAACTAGGAAAACAGGCTATGGGCGAAGAGTAGGGTCTTCCTTCAGCGTGTTCAGCACCACATGAGTCTTGGTACGCACCACGTGAGGCATCTTCAGTAACGTTTTGGTGAAATCGCTGAGGTCTTGCCTTGTCTTGAACTTGGCGATTACCAGAATATCCGAGTCGCCTGTCACGTTGTAGACGCTGATAGCTTCCCTGATCTTTGCGATCTGGTTGCCCACCTCAATCATCATGCCCTCTGAGACGATGATCTCCGAGATAGCTGTCAACTCGTAGCCCAGCTTCTCGTAATCAAGCTGCGTGGTATACTTCTTGATGATTTTCGCTTCCTCAAGGTCTTTTATTCTGTTGGCGACTGTACCGCTGCTGATGCCTATCTTGCGTGCTACTTCCCTGAAGCTCTGCCTGCTATCCCGTAGATATTCTTCAAGAACTTTTTGTGATGTCTCGTCCACCAATACCGATCTTTCACCATTTGCGTATCGCAGTATATAAGTTAAGTTACCATTTGTTTAAAAAGAAGAAATAAACATGGAAAAAGTTTGAGTATCTTAATACTCGACTGGGATGGTCTGCATCAGCTCAAAGAGCCGTAGGAACGCCTTGCTGTACCTGATGATTGCGCTCATGTTTCCCTTGAATGGAAGCTGGCGTGTCATCAGTGCGCTCTGTGCGTCAAGCTCACCCTTGTTGAGTTTTGTCCAAACCTCATAGGGTCCAGCCAGTGTGTAGTCAGTCTTCTCGCCCTCGACGAGTTCCCTTACCTCAACTACTTCTCCGTCTGTGAACTTCATGTAGATCTGTGGTAGATCAGGCTTGTCGGTTGCGCCGTATGTGAATGTGGCGGTGAAACCCTTTGTCTTGATCCTGAACTCCTCGTCACCGTTTGCTATTTCCTTGACTTTTTTCCAGTATTCTAGTCCTAGATATTGAACCATAGTATACACCTAGTTGCGTCAAAAATAACCTATATAGAATAAAACACTTACTGATCCAGCGATATAATTGTAAATACTAGCCCCAAAAAGGTAAAAAAGAAGAGAACTAGTCCTCTAGTCTCTCCATTTTGAAGCTGACGGGACGTATTCCATCAGTACAGCAGGTGAACATCTCACCCGGCTTCATCCAGCCGGGCCAAAAGTCTCCACCAAAACGTAGAACTGATAGATCCTTGTATATGTCTCGCCATGCCCAGCCGCAGAAGCCCTCTGGCTTTGCTAGGCTGTCCTCGATTATGAACTCTTGTCCGTCTTTGAATGCCTCACAGGCTGCGTAGGGTTCATTTGTGCCGGGTTTGTTTGGTACTTTTCCGTCGAAGATAACGGATGGATCAACTCGTTTGAAAACGGTGATCTTTACTCGTGCCATATTGACCAAAAAAACACCGGAAGAAACCTATTTGTAGGTTTCCAAACACGGAGTATCAGTTGAATAAAACCGGTTTTATCAAGCTTTAATTAATGTGGCTTGATTATGGGGTTTGTGCGTGTCTATAAATTTCACAAATTATCTTATACGATTGATTTTCCGGTCTTATTCTTGTTTATTGGAGTTTCGTTAGACATAGTGTCAACCTTACTCTTTGTAGTTTTGAACGCAGGAAGGGAGGCACATCCCATCTTAGGTGAGTTAATTTCAGTGTCAATCTGGTTTATACCCGTTTATCTGTTTACGACGAACGCGTTTTTTGTGCCGTTTCTTTCTGGTGTCCTCAGAAGAACCCTGAGCTATGCTATTGGTTTAAGCGGAGTATGTTTTTCAATTAATAATTTTTCTCTAGTGTTATTCAGGAACGCGTTTCTGGTTGATACCATTGGTTACACTCCAATGATTATCATATTTGTTTTATTTGGATTCATCCTCTTTTTTTACTATATTAAATTAGAGAAATTAAACCCTAGAGATATTGTAAATGCTTTTCTGCAACTGTTTTTTTATGTAATTTTTATTGGTATAGTAAATGTCTTGTTTTTCTTAATGACGCTGTAGCTATTTTACATGAAATTCAATAAATTGGTTAATAAAATAGGCGGGGTGATTATTTTAACTCGTCCAGAGCCTTCTCAAGATGCTTGCGAGACTTTTGGACTTTCTTCATCCTTGCATCTAGCTCTTTCTCCATCTCGGAGCGGAGCTTCTGAGCCTCTTCCAGCTGTTTCTTGAGCGTTTTCTTTGCTTCTTCGCCAGCTGTTTCAAGTTCTTTACGTGTCTCCTCGATCATCTTTTCAAGGTTTTTCTCTGTTTTGTCCCATTCAACGATCCAGTCGTTGCCTGTTTTCTCGACTTCTTCAAGTGTCTTGTGGGCTTGTTCGTTGAACTCTTTCCATTTCTTTTCTAAGTCTATTTTCATTTTAATTTCCTCTCTATTGGGGTCTTTCATCTTCTACTTTGAATGAAAGCTTGAGATTTACCCTATATTCTTTGACGGTATCGGCGTCTATTATAGCTGTCTGGTTGACTACATCGACACCCTGAATGTTCCTGATGGTCTTACTGGCTTCCTTCACAGCCTCCTTAACTGCATCATGCCAGCTAACAGGAGAAGCTCCCACAAGTTCTACTATCTTTACTGTGGTCATTTTACTTCACCACCAGCACAGGAGTCTCTGCCTTGTCTACTACCAGCTTACTGGTGCTACCAAGTACCAGTTCCTCAAGGAATCCCAGTCCACGTGCACCGACAACGATCAAGTCGAAGTCGCCTTCCTTAGCTTCTTCTACGATTTTTGTTGCGGCTAGTCCTTCCACTAGTTTCTTTGATACTTGGAGGTCTTTGTGTTTGTTCTTGACTTCCTTGTAGCTTTTCTCTAGTGTGTTCTGGTGTTCCTTCTTGTACTCGTCATAGTAGTTGGTTACCCATGTGGGTGTTGCCGTTGCTCTTGCGCCCATGGCTGCTGGATACATTCCAGCTGGAAGCCTTACGGGTTCAATGACATTGAGTAGTTCTATCTCTGAACTCATCTCTTCAGCTATCGTTGCTGCTTTCTCTACTGCTTCCATTGATTTTTCTGAGCCGTCTGTGGCTGCAAGTATCTTTTTTATCGCCATTATTGGCTTTCCTGCGTCTCTTCATCGTTTGCGTTGATGATTTTTTTGGACGCCTTTTTTGATTGCTTAAAAGAAATCACCGTGGTTGGTGATGCTACATATTTTAGTTGTCTGTCTATGTTTTCTTTTTTTCTCATTTGTTTGGTTGTCCGAGGATACTATATGCGGCACATCTTATAAATATTCGGTTATAATCTCCTATTAAGATAAAAATAGGCGAAAACGTATGGTATGTGGGTTAGCCGCTAACAAGGAGGGGGGGGGGTACGCCTGAAAAGGCGAAACCAAACGTTTTCCCCTAAGGGAAGCCCCAGAACGGCTCTGATTGGAATCAAATCAGTACAAAAACACCGTCGAATCAATACCAAATACCGAGCATAGATTACTTATACCGAGAACACCACACTTGATTGATCAAGTTGAAAAACATAGTCAAAGAAAAACTCCAACGAGGAGAAAACGCAGTAGGAACCTTCATCGAGATGGGCCACCCAGATGTCGCAAATCTCCTAAGTCACGCAGGTTTCGACTGGCTTCTCATAGACGGCGAGCATAGCCCCATGGGATTCGAGACCATGGAACTAATGCTTCAAGCCATGGAGGGAACAGACTGTACACCTATCATCAGGCCACAGTGGAATGATCCTGTTATAATCAAAAGAATACTGGACCTTGGAGCCCACGGCATAGTAGTACCATGGGTAAACACCAAAGAAGAAGCAGAAGCCGCAGTAGCAGCAGCAAGATACCCCCCAGAAGGCATCAGAGGCTGGGG
>JAHLLU010000142.1 GCA_020444005.1 archaeon | reverse complement strand
AGCTTCGATAAGTTCTACTACGAGATAAGAGGTTAGCATCTCTCCGCGTAGTGGAATGGGTGCTCATCTGTTAACCATTTTCTCAGAAGCCATTGTAGGCTACTGGGCAATAATACTCTTTTCTCGAAATCCTTTGGTTTTACCCAGATGAACTCAAGATGCCCTTCAGCTGAAGAAACATCAGTCTCGTTGATTGTCGCTGTAAATACGATGTTTATCTCCTCATGGCGTCCGTCATGTTCATCAGTAAACTTGTGCTCAAGAACACCGACGAAGTCACCTATAATGGCTTCTACTCCAAGCTCCTCACGTAGCTCTCGTTTTAGGGCTTCATCGGCGTACTCTCCGGGTTCGATGTGTCCCCCGGGAAGGAACGTGTTTGATTCTCCTATCATGTGGGCTAGTAGGATACTGTCATCTTGTTTGATTACAGCTCGGACGATGAGTTCGATCCCCGTCATGGGTATATGAAACCCGGGCTATTATGTACACTTTTCCCCGTTACTCATACAGTTTTTTCCACTTATCGAGACCTATTCTAGGCTGTTCTGGGGATGGTTTCCATTAAATAAGGCTGATAATGACTGGGATTGGGGTACCCCCCCCTCCCCCTTAGTCTTGGATGCCCCAGAGATAGAACTCATTGACTCTCGCCGGGTGATTTATCAAAACATCAAGCATCACTGCGAAGCGGTCTGGGTTCATCTCCTTGTCCGAGGAAGCAAGCATACGAACCGATGTCTCTGCTGGGTTATCATCCCTAGGAAGTAGTAGCACCTGTACGAACTGGTTCTTGAATGGTTCTTGGGCGTTCTCGTTGAAGCCTGTTGCGAAGTTCATGAATCCGCCTGTGAGTGTTTTGTCGTTTGGTGCTTTCACGTATTTGATGTTAGGGAAAAGCTGGTAGTGGGGATAATTGTTTATCCTCTCCGACACCTTCATGAGATCATCGTGTCTCACGAAGTATCCCTTGTTGGCGATGTTCCATAGCTTGCCCTCGTATTCCTGTTCCGTGGTCTTGTATCTGATGGTCCACTGGGCATCAGTGCCTCCCTTGATCTCAGATATCAACTGTTCAACTGGGTCAATTGGCTTAGGTGGTGGAGGCGGAGGAAGAGGCGTTGATGTGGCTACCTGTGCCTCTTTTTGAGTTTCAGTGAGTAGTGCTCCGCATTCACCGCAGAACTTGTTTCCCTCTGGGTTGTTAAAACCGCATTTCGGACAAGTGACTCCCGTCTGAGTTGGTGTAGGAACAGGTGCCGGTGGGGCTGTCTTCTGCATCTTCTTCAAGATGTCTTCCGCGTAGTCGCTGATCATTGGTCCTGTGGTTGGTGTCTGGTAGTTGTACTGGTCTACTATCTGTGCGATGCGTTGGATTGCTTGTAGAGCTGGCTCAATGTCTTTGGGGTCTTGGGTAGCGTGTTGGGATGCGATGAGGGTTCTTTTTCCCATTGGTATGATCATACAAGATGTGCCATGGTTGTTCTCTTCATCATTAACCCTTACAGGGAAGCTGGCTCTGCGTCCCACGTTCAGGTTCTGATCTATGCCATTGACATTGGTATCGGTTCTAAGCTTCCCCATGAGTTTACCTAGATGACTATCATTGTTGAGTGCATCAACGAGGCTATTCCAGTTCATCCTATTCTTATAAACATCAGAAGCCTTCGTGGTCTTGTTGTACGGAACCCAGATAGGCTTCTTCCTGAAACCGTCACGAATCCGCTTAACATAGATGGATGCAGGGACAGGCTTCTCCACCAAAACCGCGCAATAGCATTTCAAAGGCTCGCTGAGTACTGCTGCTGCGAGTCCGTGGGCTGTGAATGTGATGAAGTTAGTATCAGAGTATATGTCCGGGCTCTTGTTTGATGTGAAAACATGGTTCAGTCTACCGAATGTTCCGCCTGTAAATGGTCCAATATTCTCCAATCCCATATACTGGACCCCAAACCCATGCTTCTGCCCTATTCTCATATACTCGTTGTTTACTCGTTGAGCTAACTTATCCATTGAATCTGTTTGTCTGCTCAAAAGACACCCTCTGATTCTATTTTGGGGTGCTTTATTATAATAAATTTCAGATAAAACGGCTACTCAAGCTTGATGATACCATTATAGTGTCTTGGGTCCACATCCGATTTCTGCAGTAACTCAAGCTGTTTTTCCATCTTGCGTGTATTATCCCGTATGACGTTAATCATATCGCCTGTGAGTTCGCCTTTCTTCTCCGCCATGAATGTAGCCTGATTGATCATGATAATCTGGTTTCTGATCTCCTGTTCTGCTAACCAGATTCCTTCCTTGACTCTTTTCTGCTCCTCTAATCCCTGCTCATACTTCATCCGTTCTTGCTCTCTTACGAAGTAGATGATCATAAAGACGCTGAACAGCATGGTTGCGAAGACTATCTTATCCAGATTATAGTTGTCTAGGAAGTTGATTAGTCCGGGGGCTTCAAAGACCTCGAAGACGCTGGTAGCAACGAATATCCCCATGGATATTACGTAGCCGATGTAGATTATGCGGTACTTCTTGATGGTTTCAGCTATCGGTGGAATACTCTGCGCTATTGTATGAAGTGGGCTCTGTATGTCCTTTAACCCCATGTGATCACCGACCAATCAAAGCACCTCATGCTTTTATCAGACTGCATGTACCAAACATCTACCTACAACCGAGGAATAATATTCGCACTGGAATACATTTCTCAAAAGGATATTTATCTAGGAATAAAGGTAATGTGGCTACACTGGAGGAATAATAAAACTCACAGCATCAAACCAGACCAGAACAGTTGAAGAGATCAACGAAAAGATCAGAACAGGCGACGTACAGGTTCTAACCGTCGCCGAGATGAATGAACTGGTGGAAAGCAGCGGAACAAAAGTAGCCCTAAATGAGGTTGATGTAGTCACCACGGGTACCATGGGTGCCATGTGCAGCAGCGGAGCACTCATCAACGTCGGACACGCAGACCCACCAATCAAAATAGAAAAAGCATGGATAAACGACGTACCAATCCCACACCCCGGAGCCGCAGTAGACCTCTATATCGGAGGGGCGGTTCAATCCGAGACACGTGGATTCGAGTACGGCGGCGGACACGTTATCGAGGACCTGATAGCTGGTAAGGAGGTTGACTTCAGGGCAACAGCCTATGGTACTGACTGTTACCCAAGGACCAGAGTCGAGACCACTCTCACCAAGGACGACCTAAACCAGTTTACATTACTCAACTTTAGAAACGGGTACCAGCGATACAGCTGCGCCGCCAATGGACGTGACGAGACAATCTACACATACATGGGCAAACTATTACCAAGATACAGAAACGCCACCTACAGTGGAGCCGGCGAGATCAGCCCCCTGAACAATGACCCAGACTACGAGACCATTGGACTCGGCACAAGGATATTTCTCGGCGGTGCACCGGGATACGTGCTCGGTCCAGGCACCCAGCATAACCCAAGGAATAGTCTTGGTACGTTGATGGTGAAGGGTGACGCTAAGCTGATGAGCCCAGAGTACATCAGAGGAGCATCCTTCACCCGGTATGGTCCAAGTATCTACATCGGACTAGGAATCCCCATCCCTATCCTAAACGAGGGAATAGTGGAGAAAGTTGCCATCCGAGACCATGAGATCACCACAGGCGTGGTTGATTACGGTGTCCCAAGCAGAGACCGTCCAACCATCAGCGAGACTAACTACGCTGAGTTGAAGAAAGGTAAGGTGGAGATCAATGGGCAAAGTGTACGTGTCACCAGCATGTCCAGCCTTAAACAAGCCCACAAGATATGCGCAGAGTTGAAGAATTGGATCAACGAGGGACGATTCACATTAACCAAACCAGTTGAACGACTACCACTAGATACAATTGTTGGGCCAATGAAGCACCGGGAGGACCAATAATGGTAAGAGTACTATTAAGATTCGACAAAAAACTCGTACAGGAGCCTGTCACGAGCCAGATAATCATCGAGCACAAGACACCGGTGAACATACTCAGCGCCAGAATCACCCCCCTAGGCGGCGAGATGCTTGCCGAGTTAGATGGACGAGTCGCTGATGCCATAATAGCTGCCTTCAGGGAGAAGGGGGTCACTGTTGATGTAAGCAGCCTCATCGAACGCGACGAGGAACTGTGCATCGACTGTGGGGCTTGTGTGAGTATATGCCCAGCCGAGGCTTTCTATCATGCTGCGGATCACTCTATTGGGTTGGACCCTGAGAAATGCAGTGGCGTAACCTGTGGCTTATGTCTTGACGCCTGTCCACGGAGGGCTCTACACTTAACCAAGTAACAACCACAGGTCTCACCCGATACCCTTACAGTATAGGTGAGACCCGAGGAGTAATCATCACAGACAAACCAGAGACCATAGACGCCGCCCTAGACTGCATCAGGGAGCAGCGAAGACAACTATTCGAGTACATCCTCAAGGATCACCAATTCGAGTACAGTCTAACCCCCGTCAATGTGGATGAAGCACCATTGGTCGCTAAGTTGATGGCGGAGACATCACGTCGAGCCCACGTTGGACCCATGGCAGCGGTAGCTGGAGTAATAGCTGATCTAGCGGTTGACACTATAGTGAAGGAGGGGGCTTCTGTTGCAGTGGTTGAGGACGGCGGAGAAGCCGCGTTATATTCAGATAGGCCCTTAATCATCTCGGTGGGGGCTGGTGATAACCCCCTCTCAGAGAGCATCGGGTTCCGCGTTACATCATTCCCCTGCGGCATAGCCACCAGCTCAGGGCGACACAGCCACGCTTTTAGCATGGGGGACGCGGACTCGGTGACCGTGTTCGCTGCAAACGCTGGGTTGGCTGACGCTGTGGCGACCTATGCTGCTAATCAGGTGAAGGGGCTTGAAGGCTCAGATGTATTCACTGGGGTTGAGGCTGCTTTACGGATCAATGGGGTATATGGCGTATTGGCTATTCGGGATGATCATGTCGCTACGGGGGGAGTGCTTCCCGAGATTGTTTCAGTGGAGGCAACGCATTGAGTAAATTACTCGTCGTCAAGTATGGAGGCTCTGTGCTAAACGATGGAGCAGGCATCAGGGAAGCCGCTGCTCAGGTGAAAACCGAGCTAGACAAAGTGAACCATGTTGTGGTAGTGGTGAGCGCCCTCAAGGGAGCCACCGATAAACTCATCGAGACTACAAAGGCAATCCACCCAAACGTCCCAAGAAGCGTACAGGACCACATCATCAGACTAGGTGAGGAGCAAACCACACGCCTATTCACATCAGCCCTTGAACTCATAGGAGTCCAAGCCGAGGAGTATACAGTTGACTCCCCCGGTTGGCCAATCATCACTGATGACAACTTTGGTGACGCCGAGCCCATCAATGAGGAGTGTGGGAAAGCTGTCGCTCTAAGCTTGAAGCCTTTGCTTAACCGTGGTGTTACGCCTGTGGTGTCTGGGTTTGTGGGCAGAAGCATCAACGGAATGGTTACAACTCTAGGAAGAGGAGGCACTGATACAACTGCAACTCTGCTTGCTAGGTGTCTTGACGCTGATGAACTTGTCTTGGTCAAGGATGTGGGAGGTGTTTATTCGGCTGATCCTCATCTGGTGGAGGGCTCAGAGAAGCTTGGGGAGATCAGTACAAGGGACGCGTATCTCCTGAGCGGTAACGGCTCCAAGGTTCTCCACGATAAGGTTTTCAGACACAAGAACCCGGAGCTGGACATCAGA
>JAHLLU010000141.1 GCA_020444005.1 archaeon | reverse complement strand
AGGCTATTGCTTATCCCCTTCTCACCATAACAATGACTATGCACTAGTTTTCCACAATTATGAGCCTCCTCACAGCATGCATTCATCTCATCTACGGTTAATTGAGGATGTCTTGGTCCTGTGTGGGCGCTGGAGATGGCTCCTGTTGCACCGAGCTTGATGTAATCCGCGTTATGGTACATCAATAGGCGTCTCGCTGCTTCCCTTGCACTATCTGCGCCATTAACTTCAAGTCTTTCACCGGGTGTCTTGCTTCTTCCACCTGTGATTGTGATCATTTCCCCCGAGACAAAAAGCCTCGGACCAACGGTAACGCCGTTATTGATTGCATTTCTTACTGCGAACGCCACGTTCCCAACTGCACCCGCGTCACCGAGACTAGTTACTCCTGAATAGAGTGCTTTCCTAGCGTTTTCTGCTCCTCTAAGCGCTTGATATTCATGTGATCGTTGCTCTGGGTCTCCTCTGGGGTCGTATCTGATGTGTACATGGGCGTCAATGAGACCCGGCATAACTGTCTTCATTGAAAAATCATATGCCTCAGGGTATTCCCGTTTTAGAGGATTCTCACTGATTTCTGTGATCACTCCATCAGTTACACCGATGTGAATATTCTCTTTAACTTCACCATCTCCAGTAATTAATCTCCCAGCAAATAATTCGAAACTACAAGACCTCATACAACTCTCATAGGTTTTAGTGTTTAAATGAGCATCGAGCCCGGTTCCACCCTTTTTTATACCGGGTAAGCGTAGTATGGTCAATAATCGGTGAATTATTTGACTGAAGAATACGATGTAATAATCAAAGACGCATCCATCATAGATGGAAGCGGCAAAAAAGCATACAAGGGATCAATCGGAGTCAAAGGCGACAAGATCGCAGCACTCGGAGAAGTAAAAGGTGACGCAGTAAAGACCGTGGACGCCAAGGGACTTTACGCGAGCCCCGGCTGGATCGACGCCCACAGCCACGGAGACACCACCCTACTGTTCTTCCCAACAGCGGACAGCTACATCATGCAGGGTGTAACCAGCTTCGTCGGCGGGGAATGCGGTGGAAGTCAAGGCCCATTCAGTGAATGGATGAACCTACCCGGTATCTCAAGTCAGTATATTGATGACCTTGAGCCCCACAAGTACTATCCAAAGAACAGCTTGTTCCCCAAGGAGAAGGTCAACGAGATCATGAAGAAATACTTTGGATGGACCGTTGACTGGAATACCCTCGGAGGCTGGTTCAAGAAAGTAGAAGAGGTAGGCGTCTCAATGAACGCTGTACCCTTAGTTGGTCAAGGAACCATCAGGTACGCAGTCATGGGTAACGACTACAAGCGCCACAGCACCAAAGAAGAGCTAGAAGAGATGAAACAGCTCATCAGGCAATCACTCGAAGAAGGCGCCATCGGTATGAGCACAGGACTCGACTATGATCCCGGTGTTCAGGCTAGTATGGATGAGATCAATGAATGTGTAGCTGTACTGAAAGAATACGAGACCGCTGTCTACTGTCCCCACTGGAGACGCACTGGACGAAGAAGAGCCGTAAAGTTCGGCGACACCCGTAGCAACAAAGTTGAGGGTCTACTTGAATCCATAGAAACCTGTAGAGTAACTGGTGTAAAGACCAACATCGCACACCTAACACCCGGATGGAGACTCGTACCAGAAGGCAACGACTACATGGAGGAGCATAACATCCGAGCCACTCTCAAGTTCTTCGATGAAGCACTAGAAGAGGGATTGGATATCAGCTTCGACAGCATGCCATGGTTCCTAAGAGGCGGCTTCGATGTAATGCCATACCTAAGCAGCATATTGCTCCCATGGCTAAAGGAAGCAGGAAGCCGAGAGAACTTCTCCAAATGGCTGGAGGCACCAGACTACCGTGAAGAGATCAAGGACGCACTACAAAGCGGAAAATGGTTCATCAGACTAGCCTACAACCCCAACACAAACCCCCAGTGGGCAGAGAACATCTGGATAAGCAAACACAAGGAATCCGGACTAGTAGGCAAGAACCTAGCACAGATAGCAGCCGAGCGCGAAACACAGCAACTAGACACATGGTTCGACCTAATTATGGAAGACCCAGACGCAATGGGATACGCGGCAGGCACAGCAGACACAGGAAACTTCCCATGGAAGCCCTATCGTGCATTGATGTTCCAGCACAAAGTAGGAAGCCTGAGCCTTGACCAGAGTGTCTTCGATAAGACCTATGAGCAAGAAAGACCCCCCTACAGACGCCCCGGAATCAACAGCTTTAACGCGTTCCCCGGGTTCATCAACAAGATGGTGAAAGAGATCAAGGTATTCACCCTTGAGGAAGCCATCTACAAGATTAGCACCGCTGCAGCGGAACACCATAACCTGAAGGGTCTAGGTAAGATCACTCCTGGTAGCTACGCTGATATAACCATCTTCGACTTCGACAAGCTAGAGGTCATGGGTACTCCTGTGGAGCCTCGTCAGCACCCCAAGGGCATAGAGTATGTCTTTGTGAACGGTGTGGCTGTCGTGGAGAAGGGTAAGCACACTGGTGCAAGACCGGGTCGTATCGTGAAGAGGGTTTAACCCCTTTCATCTATTTTCTTTAATATACTCTATTGTCTCAGCGAGAAATCTCTCAGTATCCGTTTTCGGTATTATCGCTCCGATGACATCCTTCTTGCCACCCGCGTTGTAACCATGTTTCTTGGCTCTTTCAATGAGTTTATGCATGTCCACGATGTTACTCCGAGAATACAACTGGTCTTGGTCCGGGAAGAAACCAGTGTTCACCACCACAGTATCCTCTCCTGTACCCCACGCCAGTTTGCGCGTTACCTGACTGATAATAGCATAAGGAGTATCAAGACGCTTTACCTGAACCCCGTCAACCACCTCGGGGGGCTCTGAGAGAACCTTTTCTAGTTTTTCCTCTAGTTTTCTCAGGTTTTCCATCCACTCCATGTTTGCCATTATGTCTTCTCGGGTTTCATATTCTCTGAGTTGCTGAGGGGCTTTCATCACTGCTTCTCGTTCCCCTACCTTGTAGCTGGAGTCTATCCTATAGACAAGTTCAAGCAGATCATCGAACTCGATCCCCTCCTGCTCTAGATACTCTTGAGTTTGCATCCAGAATGGGGGATTATTCATGATCTTCTGCTCCCTGTCCCCCACATAGCCGAGTATAATCTTCAATGACAATGGTAAGCTCAGATATTCTTTGATGACCCACGTGTTTGACGGATAACTGTCACCGCTTGCACCATGCGCCACAGGATTGATGTGTTCAATTTCCTCGATTGGGTCTTGATGATGGTGATCAATTACTGTTACCCTTGTCTTCTTCGCTATCTGTCGGATGTTTTCAGCGGGTAGCGCCATATCACATACAATAACATGGTCATAACCTTGAGCCATCTTAATATGCTCGGGTAGAAGATAGAATGTTCCCAATAATGGCGTCCATGTATCAATATCGTCACGCCCAAAGTAATCAAGTAGTAAAGCTGCAGAGCATAACCCATCGGTGTCCCAGTGATGAATCAGTAATACTCTACCGTCTTCGATCTCCAACATACAATTGATGGCACGGTACTCATTTATGAGGGCATCGTGAACCCATTGGTCTCGTGATACGCTATCTTCTTGATGTTAACACGTACATAGACTCTTGATCGTGGCATCGCTCCATCCTGCACATGCCCATAGTTATTCAGGAACAGGTACCAATCCTTGTCATTCACAATAATAAACTCCGTCGTCTTATACGTGATATTCAAACCCTTCCCCCGATCATAACTCTCAAACCTATTACTTCTACCCTCAATGGCATCAATAAGCATCTCAACACGATCCTCCTCAAGAATAAAGAAGTCAATAGGACCACCGTCAATCACCTCTATGGTTATGTTCAGAACATCCCCCTTCTGGACATCCAGCTTGATCTGATCATAGGTGTTAATATTAATCGAGTAAGGCTCCTCCAAGACGGTTTCTATCTCGGTCTCATTCAAATAAACTAGTTCAGGTTCCTTCTGCGGTAACAAGTTTGGAATGAGTACCCAGAAAGCCGCTATTATTATGAGAAATATAATGATTATTCTCATGTTTCCCGTGTTTCTTCTGCGGCTCACATTGAGAACTTGTTCTCAGTTGATAAAAAACCTATGAGATATTTGGTAAATATCTTAACCAATGAACGTATAATCATCTTAGAACTTCATTGAACCAAAAAGAATCAGTCACTAGAAGACGTAACGCAATAATGGAGCAAGCCCAAGAAAGAGGCTACGAGGCAGTAGTATTCTTCAACGAGGTAATTCGCCAGAACCCAAGCAATACCATATACGTAATGCCTAGTGCACTTGGAGACGAGCACCAGACATTCATCATGGACGCAAACGGTGACACCACCCTAGTTATGCCCCACTGGGGAGCACCACGCGTAAAGGCATCAGGCGAGTACAACGATGTAATAGCCATCAAACAGGAAAAAGGCCACCACATCAAAGGAACCATACAAGCACTATCAAAGTACAAGGGATACAAACTAGGATTCGACCTATCCACTATCAGCGCTCAGATGTGGTACAGGATAGCCAAAGAGTTAGGCGTCTCCCCAAGCCCAGAGTGTGATATCAGCGACATTGTTTTCAAACAAAGAAGCATCAAGGACGAGTACGAGATCGAGGAAATATGCAGAGCCATCGAGATCACCGAGACCGCTTTCCATATTCTAATCGAGGAAACAAAACCTGGTAATAATGTTCATTACATGAAGAAGGAGTTGGACGCCAACATGATTGAGCTGGGCGCCTACGAGTTCAGCTTCGATAGTAGCATCGGGTTCATAAAAGGAAATAACACCGATTACCTGAAGCACGGTGACGCTTTGAGTCTTGACGTGGGCGTCAGACTTGAGACCGGTTATTGCAGCGATATGGGTAGAAACTGGCATGTAACATGGGAAAAAGCCACAGAAGACTATATGGATCGCGCCATGCAGGCCCAGGTAGACGGTATCAACGGGATCAAACCCGGAATGACAGGCAACCAAGTACTAGACCACGCCAACAAACTCAACAGAGAACTAGGCTTCAAGGAAACAGTACGAACAGGACACCAGATTGGACTAGACGTACACGACTATACTATGCCATATTCTCCAAGCTTCGGGCCAATAGAGACCGATAACCAGCCACTGAAACCGGGAATGACACTCACCTATGAGCCAAACCGCCGAGACCTCAAGACCAACTACCGTGGACACATAGAAGACATCATACTAGTAACCAAGAATGGTGCAGAGTGTCTTAACCAGATGCCCTACAGGATCACATGGTAGCCTGTTCTCTTAAGAACTCTCTAATTTTTCTCATCTTTTCTATTGATTCATCAAACTCAGTGTCACTCATTCGCATGAGGTTCGCATACCAGTAGATCCTATTCAATAACAGCGGGTTCATTGGTCCAAACTTCATAAAGAAACCCGAATAAGCGCATTCTTCACAGAACTCGTATTTGTTCAAGGGATCACTTAGACATTTTTGGTAGTCTTCTTGTATTTCTCCGAGGAGTACGGCTGTCTCTAGGCTGGGTTTGATCTGTAGCCCCATCTCTTGTAACCCAAATAGCACATCAATGTAACGTCTCGTGTTTGACTCCGTGATCTTATCATCGCTGTACACGTAGGTGTCCGCTGGGACTGAGTAGAAGCTCTCAACAAGG
>JAHLLU010000140.1 GCA_020444005.1 archaeon | reverse complement strand
GCTAAGGGTTTACCGTAGGCGTAGATGCCCTTGATTGTGAAGCTACCAGTTACCAAGAATATGGCTATGTCTACCAGTAGCATTACTGGCTCGTAGCTCAACATCGCTAGGAACTCCCTGCGTCCACCCAGATAGCTGTAGGGGCTCTTGGTGCTCACGGCTGCCACGGTTAGGCAGATGTCCGCGATGCCCATTATGAAGAGCACCAGCAGTAGGTCTTGCTGGAAGGTTACCATGCCTGCAGCTAGTAGGGCGAAGCCTAGGTAGCTGAATGCCAGCATTGGTTGCAGGTTGTTGCTTATCATGGGGTTCTTGCCCCATAGTTTCAGCACATCATAGAATGGCTGAACGAGTGGTGGACCAATTCTCTCCTGCATTTTTGCAGTGAGTTTGCGGTCAACGCCTGCTAGTATTCCACCGATTATTGGTGTGGCTAGCGCCAGTAGTGTTGCGGTTATGATTGTAATTGTGTTCATTTAGATTACCCCCGCTAATAGTAGGGCGACTGTTACCAGTGCGCCGAGGACTAGTGCGAGTTTCTCGTACTGTGCCTCATCGATGCTTCCTCCGAGGAATACCCAGGATAAGCTGAGTTTTACCTCAGAATCCGCTGTGGTTCTGAATGTCTCGTTGTCCACGTTTGCGCCGTTGAGATAGGGTGGGCTTAAGACGCCTCCTTTGCTCTTGGCTAGCCATGAGCCGATGAGTATCACCGCGATTGATCCACCCCATAGGGCGAATACTGGGAACGATGTGAACCCTAGGTCGAGGCTCAGGTTGGGTGTGGCGAATACCACGGGGTAAACGTTTTTGATGACTGGGATGACGATGTTATCGAAGACTAGTGCGGCTCCTAGGCTGATTACTACGTCTACGATTAGTAGTCCAACCATGCTCAGCTTGTATGGTGTTTCGAGTACCTCATCCTTGTGCTTCTCTAGGCTGTTGGGGGATACGATCATGTACCCGATCCATTTAGCGTAGTAGAAGGTAGTAGCTGCGCTGCCCAGTACAACCATCACGATTATCGGTAATCCTACGTAGAGGGGACTTGACGCGATAGCGTCTACAGCCACCCATTTACCTAGAAGCATACCGAAGGGCGGAAGGAACATACTGACCATGCCCGCGATCATCACCGTGGTTGTCAGGGGTAGCCTGCTTAGCAAGCCCTCCCAGTCTTCGATGTTTCTGCTACCTATCTTGTTCTCGACGACGCCTGCTCCTAGGAATAGGAGTCCTTTGGCGACGCTGTGGAAGACCAGTAGTGCTACGGCTGCGCTGTAGCTCAGCGCGGTGTTTATGCCGATGCATAGGGTGATCAAGCCGAGGTTGCCTATTGTACTGTAGGCTAGGACTCTTTTGCTCACCTTTTGTCTGATTGCGAGTACGGCTGTTACTAGGAATGTGAATGCTCCGCCGAATGCGATTACGCTGCTTAGGGATGTGCCCTGAATAGCCGGCGCGATTCTTAGAAGCATGTAGATTCCTGCGTTTACCATTGTGCTGCTGTGTAGCAAGGCTGAAACAGGTGTGGGTGCCACCATTGCTCCGAGTAGCCAGCTATGCCATGGGAACTGAGCTGCCTTTGTGAAGGCTGCCAGTGCGATTAGGCCGAATGCTAGCATCAGCGCCTGTGGTGCTGCCATCAGTTCTGTTAATGCGATGCTTTGTACAGCGTTGTATCCTACGAACATGGCTGCGACGAAGCCTACGCCACCTACTAGGCCCATCCAGAGGGCTAGTACGCTGTTTTGTTTGGCTTCCTCGGTCATGTCGTGTCGGATGAGCTCATAGCAGCATAGTGTGGTGACTTCCCAGAAGAAGTATAGCCAGTATAGGCTGTTGCTATACACCATACCGTTCATGGCTCCGAGGAGTAGCATCAAGTAGAAGAAGAACCTGCCTTGGCGGCTCTTCTCCAGATGAAGATGATGCTCATGCTCCTCCATGTAGCTCAGCGCGTATACTATGACGGCTGAGCCGATGATGTTGACAATCAGGGTTAACAGTATTGATAGGCTGTCAACCATGATTATGTTCTCTACGTGGGTTCCCTTGACCACGAACTCAAAGTAAGCGGCTGGGATAATCTGAGCTAGCCCAAGAGCAATTACTTGTGGGCTTTTTGCTTTAATTCCCGCGTAGAGGAAATAAACGAGCAGGATAAAGTCGAGAGCGACTACTGCCTGCTCATAGATGTGTCCTGGTGAGAACACGATGCCTCCTGACTGATACAGTAGGAAGGCGGATGAAATCAAAACTAGTGTGGAAAGTGAAACGATAGCAGTGCGTATACGTTTATCGTTTAAAATTAGTAGGGCAAGCGCAGAGACAACTGGCAACCCTACGTTAATAGCTACGAGTGTCTCAGGATTCAATTTTTTTTACCTCTTAGAGAACTAATGGATACTTTAGGTACCATCAGATCCATTTATGCCTCTACGAGGGGCTTTGCTTCCTGAGCACTCCAAACGTCATTGTCTTTGCAACTAGCTAGGTCAGAGATCTTGCAGTGCATGATCTTTCGCTTTAGACCCAAGTTATCAAAGACGTGTAATGTTCCTGCTTTTTCATCTTCACCGGGAAGATACATAGCATAGCCCCTTGGAGGGGTGCCGCTGATAGCGAAGAACACGGCGCCGAGACTGTTCTCAGCGCAAGGTGACTTATGGATGTACATGTCTCGTAGTTTTTTGTCTTCCTGAGTTTCAAGGATGACATCTTGTACTTGTTTTATTGTTATTTCTTGCATATTGTTTTCCTCAGTCTGCTTTTGATGAGTCTTTTAGTGACTCTGATCTTGATTGAAGTATCTGGTTAACCGTCATCTCTGGCGATTCGCCTCTCCTCAACTGATCTAATACTGATTCTTTCCCAGCCTTTCTCACCATACGACGCTGGTCGCATTCCTTTGCGACTAATCGCTGAAGTAAGGCGCTGTCACGCTCGGCGATGTTCATCGCTAGGCGTTCACCTGCTTCACAGTCGTTGCAGATGGTGTCAACGAGGTGGAAAATGTTGTTCTTGTAAGAAAGTAGGCTGTCGTAGAGTTTCTTGAATTCGACATCCATTTCTTGATTAGTGACTCCGGCTCCGAAGAAGACCAGATTGTCCTTCTCATCTAGACCCAATTCTTTTCTCTCCTTATCTAGGGTGACAGTATATACCGGTTTTATTTAAAACGGGTTTACAAAAAAAATAGGAAAAGTATAAAAAAATGCTATGGTATTATGTATAGATTGGATAATAATTTGCAGAAAGGATAGGAAAAATATGAACGTTTTTCGTGTTGTGGGTGTAGAAATATGGTATTTATCCTTGAGCAAAGTATAAATTTCGGTCATCAGAGGTAGCAGAATAATGTCAGAACTGTTAGAGGATCGGGATAACCTGAAGCTGATGGAAGCATTGGTATCAGGGGAAGCCGTAAGCGTCAATATTAGCGAACTATCAAGAATACTCGGAAAACATAGAAACACCATCAAAAACAAGGTGGATGCAATCTTTGAACACAACATAATTGACACCCCAATATACCCATTCCATGGACTCTACAGGGTCTACCCGCTTCTCGCAGTAGTCCACTTGGATATTCCGGATGCAAAAGAATGCACAGAGGGTATAATCAAATGGGTTAAAGAAGACCCACAGATATTCGCCGCCTTCAGGACGAGGCAGGGCGAGTATGATACATTGCTTTTCACCTACCACGAGAACATCACAGCTTATCAGCTTTGGATGAGCACCATTCCAAGCATACTGAAGATCAATTATGGGGTATGTGAGGACCAAGCTGTGTTTGAATCAAGCACCTCATATTTCAGCAACCAGTTGATGATCAAGTACAACCCTAGCACCGGGATCAATTTGCTTGAAAGGGATTTTGAGCAGAAGGGAAGTCTACGGCTTAGGGGTTATGATGTAGAGGAGCTTGACTTGGATATTATTAGATGTCTTGTTAATGGGAAAGGTATCAAGACTAATACCACGCTTCTCTGCGAAAAGACCGGGCTGCATAGGAAAACAGTGGAAAAACGTATCGAATTGCTTCAGGATGATGGGCTTATTGGTAATCCTGTATGTAGATTCCCTAACTTCTTTGTTCCACCGAACTATTTGTTGACATATGTTTTGGTCCAGTTTAAGGAACTTGATGAAAGGGTTTTGAACGAGCTAATCATTGACACAAATATCCCGATCGCCATACAGACCATCTACGGCAAGTTTAACATGCTCCTCTTTGGCAACCATAGTAGCTTAGATGAACATCTCAAGTGGGAGGAGAGCTATAGAACCTTGTTCCCAGACAGCTTTGGTTCAGCCCAGATCACGTATCTGAGTCCAGAGATGACCATTAACTTCAACCAACAGACAGTAAGCCTGTGCTATATCAGGAATAAACTGGGTACGATGAAGGATAGGGACTTAGGAAGAACCATCAGACAGTTGGAAAGAGCGAGGGCAAGAGTCCTCTACAATCTTCCCAAGAGATAAGTCTAGATTTTTTTTATTCTATTTTTTTACAGGTATAGCATCATGAATAGAAGCATACCTATTATCAGTTGAGCTGTCCACACAAGACTGAGACCCAGCATCCAGTTTTTACGCTGGAAACAGGTGGGACCAGGTTTCTGGAACTTCCAGTCAGCTAGAATCCATACCGAGACAGCCAATACTGTTATTCCTAGTATGACATGCGATCTGATTAGTAGGTTGAAGCCGGGAATCGATGTGTCAGCAAGCTGAAAGATGCTAGGCAGCATCACAGTAGCAATAGAGATTACACTAAGTATTGCAGCAATGAACATTGTGACCCCGTGAGCCATGTGTTTCTTTCGTTTGACTATGATGAACCCGATTACAAGTACACCTAGAGCGGCTAACTGAAGTATCATGCTGATTTCACTACTCATCGGAGCACTGGTGTTAAGGAGGGTTGCCATGAAACCTCAGATAGGTTCATCGAATAAAAGGAGTAGCCTGAAGACTGATTAACCGGTTCGGTTATATGGTGCTAATGTTCCGCGGCATCAAATTGGTCATCTATGATCTTGACGGTGTTTTAATCGATAGCAATAAGGCGATATTGGAGAGTTTCCGGCGTACTTTTATGGAGATCGGTGAGCCTTTTGAGCCTGAACTGGTTCTGAGCCGCATCGGGCATGGTCTCTACCAGATATTCATGGATATTCTCCCAGATAGCTACGATGACAGACTTGAGGAACTCAGACAGACCTACATCAAACATTTCCAGAGCCTCGACATCAAATACACGCGGTTACTTGATGAGGTGCCTGAGACACTTGCTGAGGTAAAGAAACTGGGCTACATGCAAGGGCTAGCTACCAATAAGACGGTTACAGAGGCAGAGCGAATTCTCGGTGAGCTTTGGGTCTCCGATTACTTTGACTTGATGGCGGGGTTCATGACTGTTAGCAGGGCGAAGCCTGAGCCTGATATGATATTGTATTTGTTGGATAAGCTCGGTGTAGAGCCAGATGAAGCTATTTTCATTGACGACACCAATGTGGGTTTAACCGCTGGAAATAGAGCAGGGGTCTATACAGTCGGGATAACAACAGGCAATAACACGTTAGAACAAATCAAATCAGTAAACCCTGATACAATAATACATAGATTCAGTGACATCCCCCGATTACTAGAATAAACAGGGTATAAAACACGTTAAGGTGACGGTTTTTTACATATATCAAAGGCGGATC
>JAHLLU010000139.1 GCA_020444005.1 archaeon | reverse complement strand
CCTTCATTTTCCAGAGCTTTGAGATAGTTATCTTTGACAAAGTACACACTAGGGAAAGGTTGGCTTCTGGGGATTAAAAATAAGTGGTGAAACTACTTCCGCATAGTGGAGTAGAGCCCCTCTGGGGCGTGTTTATAATCAAAGTGGCTTAGGTCTGCTGGACACTGTCCCGGTGCATCAACGATGATGATCTCTTCCCCTAGCTCCTCGTATACTGCCCTGAAGTGGGTCTTGGACTTGGAGACAATGATCTCAAAACTCAACGGGTCATATCCAAATCGCTCCATAGGATCAGCATCAATCAAGCTATGCTGTCTGGAGACCAGTTGAATCCAGAGTCCGCCTACTTGGATTACAGCTGATGGGCCAAGGTCTACCTCACGGTTTATTGTCATGGGACCTGTACCAGTATATTTTGCATGTCCCGCCCATAGTACCTCTGCTCTTACCCTGAACTTGCCTCCATCTCTCCACCCTGTGCTTGCGCCTATCTCTAGCTCAATTTTGGCGCCCCTTCCAGCCTCCACACATTTCTGTGCTGAAGGTGGATCATAGATCATGGGTATTGCTGCGTTCTCTGCTCTTTGTTTGAGCAACTCCCGTATGATATACGTGGTATCATTGGTTCTATCAGCGTGAT
The DNA here is from genome assembly GCA_020444005.1 of archaeon. Next base: position 5,102 of record JAHLLU010000139.1, on the reverse strand, counting down.
CCAGTATCACAATGGGTTTTGATGCAGTCTTCGCCTTCTCGATAGCAGTCTTGACGCCCTCCTCCAAGCTATACAGAGACTTGTTCCCCATTCCAGTGAGCATACCACGGTGCTCCCAAGCAAGCTCAGAAAGATCATTAACGATCTCTTTTGCAAGCGCTGGTTCATTATCAGTTACAGCGATAACCGACATACCCAGATTATGCACATCAGCCCACGCGAAACCAAACAACACAGTAACATCGATAACACCCGGCTTCGTCATCCACTCCTTGAGCCGTGTGATGAGGTCCTTGGCTGGCGAGATGGTTGTGGCGCTGAAGACCGATGGTACCACTATACCCGGCTTCTTGATAGCACAAACCGGCTTCACCTCTCCTCTTAGTGTCTTGAACATGCAACGTGCGGCTCTTCTTCCGGTCTCTGCTTGGTCTATGTGTGGGCTGCTGTGGAACCCGAATACAGCTGTGGCTTCTTTGAGAAGCGCCTCATCCTTGTTACCGTGAAGATCAAGGGTCACCATTATTGGAATATCATAGCCAATGGCTTTTCTCACGGCTCGCACTGCATCTGTTTCAGGGTCTGTGCGGCTTTCAGTCGCCATTGCACCGTGTAGACTCAGCAAAACACCGTCTAAGTGGTCTTTTTCCTTCCTGAAACCCTCCAAGATCAACGGCACATAGTGGTCGTATACCTCATCAGCCACAGTAGCAGTGGCGCCACCGCTACCAACCACAATAGGCACCATCTCGGCTTCTTCTTTTTCACATACCTCGATGAAACCGCCAATACAGCTGTTTGTGTCTCGTCCTTTCTCGATTATATCCTCGCCATAGACTGAAGTCAGTTCAAAATCATCCAAACTGGTTACACCGGGCCAGAATGAGACAGTCTCGTGACTGAACCCAGCTACTCCTATCCTGTACCTCATTTCCCAATCACTATCCCTGAAGGATCAATCTCCTCCCTAAGCAATCTAAGCTCCTCCTCCGTTGGTGGCTCAGTGACACCCACATCATCAGGTATAATCAGCTTGAAACTCGTATTCTCAACCACTTCTTCAACGGTTACACCCGGATGCACCCGCAGAAGCATCATTTTCTTGGTTTCTTCATCAAATCCCATTACGCCTAACTGTGTGATCACCCTGTATGGTCCTGTCTCGGCTGGTAGTCCTGCTGCTTCTCGTGCTCCGGGTCCAGTCAGGTATCCGGGGGTGGTGAGGTAGTCTAGTTTGTTTACGAATCTGAGTTTGTCGTGGCGCATGAGTATTATGGTTCGTGTGCATAGACTTCCTACATCGTTTGCTCCTCCGCTTCCTGGTAGCCTGACCTTGGGGTTATCATGGTCGCCGATGACTGTGGTGTTCAGGTTGCCGTATTTATCGATCTGTGCTGCTCCTAGGAACCCATAGTCTACGAGTCCAGCCTGAGCCATTCCCATGGCGTAGTCCATGCTTGCGGCTATCACTGCCTTGTAGAATGTTCTGCTATCCCCTACGCTGATGGGTATGGTTGGTATCTTGGGTCCGATTCCTCCCGCCTCGAAGACGATTAATAGGTCTGGTGCGTGAAGCTGTTGGGCTAGCATCGTAGCGATTATAGGTAGTCCTGTGCCTACGAAGATGGATTTCTTGTTCTCAAGTTCCCTGCTGGCTACACATGCCATTAGTTCAGTGAGGTTGTACTCCATGGTTATCGCCTCCACGGTGCCTCCATGGGCACTTGTAGATGTTCAAGCCTCCAGAGATACTTCATTTTCTCCTCTCCACCGATGAGTTCAATGTACTCCTCTTGGTTTTCTACACCGAAGACGTACTTGTCCATGTACTCCTGTACGCCCTCATCAGTTCTACTCAGCTTCAGCCACTCAGCCATATGCTCCTCGTCACTATAGTAGAGATCAGGCATATTCCCCGGATGCGAACCGTAACGGGATTCTACAACTGCGTCTACCACGAAATGAGGTATCGCGGTCCTATCAGGGTGGTCTGTGATGTCCTCGTGGGGTATTATTTTCTCTGTGGTTATTATGAGGCGTTTTGCGGCTCTGCTAAGCTCAATATCCTCGATGGTAGTACCATCAATCTGACAGTTGCCATACTTGTCGCATCGGTGAACATGTATGAAAGCGACATCAGGGTAACAAGCCGGGATCAATGTGATGGGTTTACCCGTATATGGGTCCTCAACAATCTTTGAGCTACTATAATTGAATGTATCAGTGCCCATCATGATCCGCGCTGGGAACCACGGTAACCCCATGGAAGCTGCCTTGAACCGCCACTGGAACGCCGCGTTGCTAAGTTCAGCTACTATCTTTACTCTGCCTGACTCTGTGGCTCTTCTGCCTGCTGGTGATAATCCTCTAAGCTCGTGTCCATGGGCGTAGGCGCATTCTATTCTATCTACTACGCCTCCACCGATCAATATGTCTACGTCATGGACGCTGGTTTTTCCAGCCATAATCATGTTGCGTCTCCGCTGTCTGATCATCTCGTAGATGCCTTCCATGCTGAGCCTGATGTGCCCGAAGCCTCCCATAGCGAAATAATCACCATCATTGATGTACCGCTGGACCGCTTCCTTCATGGTGGTTCTTTTATCAATTAGCGCCCTCGGCTTGTTTTCCCGCATCCATTTCCGCCCCTCATCGGGGCTCATCCATGCAAGTAACTCGCCTTTTCCCTCGGCTAAAACCTTCATACATTATATACAGTTCTTTGAGGACTTGATATTTTCGACAAGTATAAGAAAAAAATTAGTAGATCTCCCGTTCTACGCCCCATAGGAGCTTATTCAAGGCAATCAAATACTTGTCTCGCCAAGCCTCAAGCTCCTCAAGACTCCGCTCACCCACCATGTCGTCAACGCCATCCACAGCCTTTTCCTTGACTGATTCGGGGAACTCTGTCCACTTTGCCATATCCTTGAGCCATTCTTGTTTCTTGACACCAATATGTTCCATGATGTATTCGATACCACCCTTACCGCCGCCAAGGTGATAAACGAGGAACGGACCCATCATCGCCCACCTGATACCCGGTCCAGCCATGATCGCCTTATCCACGTCCTCAACTGATGCAATACCCTGATCAACAACATTCAAAGCCTCTCTCCAGAGAGCTGCTGATATCCTATTAGCTATGAAACCCGGCGCCTCTTTCTTCAGCACCACAGGCACTCTACCAAGGTCTTCCATCAAACGATACGTCTTGTCGATAGTCTCCTTGCTTGTCTTGGGGCTTGGGCTTATCTCAACGAGAGGTACGAGGTGTACTGGGTTCCATGGGTGGGCTACGATGGCACGTTCTGGGTGGTGTTTCATGTCGCGTCCTATCTCGCTCATCATGTACCCTGATGTGCTACTGGAGAAAATCACCTCGGGTGGAGCCAGCTCATCCATCTCAGCATACAGTGGACACTTGACCTCAAGACTCTCAAAGACAGACTCTATAACGAAATCAGCGCCACTCAGCGCTTCTTTGAGGCTAGTGGTTGTTGTGAGGTGTTTTTTTGCTGCTTCAGGCTCGGTGCCGAGACCAGCGTTGACCAAGACATCAATATGATGTTCAATACGCTTCACCGCCTCAGCTAGTTTCTCCTCTGTAAGGTCCTGAAGCACAACATCATATCCCCTTAGTGTTAGTAGTGCTGCCCAGCTCTGTCCAACTAATCCTGAGCCTACGCAGGCTACGCGCTCAATATCATCAATCATAGATATTCTGTGGGGCTTCGCATGTTTCTGGCTTTCCCTTCTGTAGTTAGCGTTAAGTTATCATAATACAATCATTATCCATGTCAGGCAGTCATATTTTCACACGCGGATCAATGACGCTCCACGAGATGGTAAAAGGAGAAGGAATCTACCTCTGGAGCAGAGATGGAAGAAGATTCATTGATGGGAGCGCTGGGCCCATCTGCGTCAATATCGGACACGGTGTCAAGGAAGTCACAGACGCCGTCAAGAAACAGATGGACGAGGTTAGCTACGTCCACAGCAGCCACTTTACAACAAAATCAGTCAAAGAAACAGCCGATAAACTCGCAGAGCTAGCACCAGACACACTAAACTATGTATTCTTTAGCTGCGGAGGCTCAGAAGCCACAGAATCAGCAGCCAAGATGGCGCGTCAGTATCACCTATTAAACAATGGCCCCAAGCGCAGCAAGATAATCGCTCGTTGGCAGAGCTACCATGGTAACACCCTCGGAGCCCTCAGCATGTCAGGAAACATCGCACGCAGAAAACGATTCGTTCCCATGCTAATTGATTTCCCCCATATACCGCCCTGTTACTGCTACAGATGCTGGTTCGGTAAAACCTGTGACTCATGCGACCTCGAATGCGCAAGGGCACTAGACATACAGATCAAAGCCACAGGACCAGAATACGTCTCAGCCTTCATCGCAGAACCCTTTGTAGGAGCAACCCTCGGCAGTCTTCCCGCTGCTCCCGGTTACTTCCAGTTGATACGCGAGATATGTGACGAGCACGGTGTGTTGTTCATCAGTGATGAGGTTATGACTGGTCTCGGTAGAACAGGCAAGATGTGGGGTATCGATCACTGGGAGACAATCCCAGATATCATAGCCACAGCCAAAGGCTTGGCAGGAGGATACCTGCCTCTAGGAGCTACCATAGCTAGCGACAAGGTGTTTGAGGGCTTCGGTGAGCCTTTCGCTCATGGTCATACTTATGGTAGTCACCCAGTTGTCTGTGCTGCAGGAGGAGCAGTACTGGACTACATGGTGAAGCACAACCTCGTGGAGAACTCCCGGGTCACCGGCGAGTACATGCATAAACAACTACAAGACCTCTATGATCACCCATCAGTTGGTGACATCAGAGGCAAAGGCTTGTTCGCGGGCATCGAGTTCGTAAAAAACAAGGAAACCAAGGAGCCCTTCGACCCATCCATAGGCTTCAACGGCAGAGTCGTAGAACAATGCTACGAGAATGGTTTGCTTGTATACCCGGGAACCGGTACGGTTGACGGCGTCAGAGGTGACCACATACAGGTTGCACCACCATTAGTGGCTACAAAAGAAGAAGTTGACTTGATTATCGAGCTTCTGGACAAGTCCATTGGTGAGGTTGAG
>JAHLLU010000138.1 GCA_020444005.1 archaeon | reverse complement strand
ATGTCTGCTACGAAGCTACCGCTGCAGAGGATGCTCATGGTTTACTCTGGTTTATTCTATGCTTATTTTAGTTCCCATGAATAAAGAGAGATTTGAGAAAAAGGGATTAGTTGTGTACCTTAGCTCCGCACTTTGTACAGTACTCGGAGTCGTTCGGGTTCTTACTACCGCATTTTGGGCAATAAACGGGCGTCTTTTTGAGAGGCTTTGTTTCTTTTGCCTTATCTATCTCGGTCTTGACTTCCTCCGAAACCTGTCTTAGTCCTTTTTTAGCGGCTTCTACTGCTTCTTCCAGTAGTTTGCCTGCGTTTTGTATCGCGGTGTCTAGGTCCTTTTCCCAGTCGGGTCTTCGGTCTACTGGGGTTCTAACGTTGTCGTTTTCTCCTTTTTCTGTGCGGAGTCCGCAGTTTGGGCAAAAGTTTGCGTCTTCTGCTATTTCTTTTTCACAGCTTCTGCATGTGGGCATGACTGTTTATTACGCTAGCGATATTATGAATCTTTTGGTTTGCATCCAAAATATTAGTTAAAACTAGGAGTGGATCGCAGAAGATTGCGTTTTTTTGGTTTATACCAAGTACCCTAAGTCTCTTAGATATCTACGTACGGCTGATTTCACAAAGTCTGGTATGCTGGTATAGCCGTGGTTTCCGCTTTCAATTACTTCCTCGATCTTCTTTGCGAGACTTTCTGGCAGATTTACTGTATGGTACTTGTATTTACGTTCAGACATCCTATTGATTTCAGGGGATTTTGGTTTAAAAAGCTTTATTTTTTTAGGCAAAATAGCCGATAAATAACTACTAGTGACGGTTGAAAATAAACACTATATATTAAAAGATGAATCAAAACGCTTGAACTTAACCAACACAGACCTATACCCCTCAAAGATAAGATCAGCAACAACCTCCTCAGGCAACCCAGAATAACTCAACATCATTGTTATCTCACTGATGCAACTTTCTATCTCATCACGTACCCACTGAATTGACTTGAGTTCCGCGTCCATGTTCTCAGCGATCCTGTGTATCTCATCGATGCTTTCGGTTCCCCAGTTGGTCTCTGTGCCGTCATCATTTAAGATGAAAATTTCTTCGCCGCGAACCACGACTTTAGGGTGGTCTGGCAAGTATGCAGCTTCGTTATGTTTCTTTGAGACAATTTTTCGGATTCTGTCTGCAAGAACTATATAGGATTGGGAATTCTGTTCCATTAATTCCTCATGTTTTCTATTCGTGGATTCGGGTAGTCTTGTGTCTCCTAGGTATGTGAGTCTGGGTACTTTGATGAGTTGAACTATATTTGAAATAAGTTCCTTTTTTGTCACCAAGTCTAGCTCTGATGAAAGTATACAGTTGTAGCTGTTGGTTTCTACTAGGTGAATGAAGGATAATATGTCTGTGGTGTGGTCAATTTTGATGTCTGGAGCATGTATAGAGAGATGTTCTCTGAGCTGATTTACTCTGTCTTTGTTTTCATCTATCACTAACACATGTATAATATTCCCCATTCTTCACACACCCGAGGAGTCACATTGACTGTATCCTATTCGGGTTTAACAATTTTTATAGTAAAAAGAGTAGGGAGTGGAAAAAGTGGGTTTATGGGCCGTAGTCTCGTCCTACATAAGGGTCGGCTACGTGTCCATGTGTAGGTAGGTCTCGGAATAGTTGGTCCCAGATGTCTTGTTCTGTGATGGTCTCGCGTTTGATTACGAGGTCTAGGAAGTTTGTCATGAATGGGTGGTGCATTAGTTCGTCCTCGTAGATCATGATGAGTATCTTCTTGATACGGTCATCCTCGACTTCCTCCATGAGCTTTGTAACTGCTTCAAGCATCTCCTTCTCTTTCTCGATGTGAAGCTTGAGTTTCTCTTCAAGTAGCTTAAATTCTTCCTCGGTGATTGCTAGGCTCTTGCCTGATGCGAGCATGGCGGCTGCCTTGTAGAGTCCCGCATGTTTCTGGCTGTCAATCATTACGGAGGCGATGAGTTCTCGTACGATCTCGTTTCCGTATCCACGGTACTCGCGGTCTAGTTCAACGGCGTATTTTTTCTCCAAGTCCGATAACATTTCTAGTCTTTCAGTTATTGACATAATAATCTATGATTTCGTGGGGAACCATGGGCTATAAACCTATAATTCCTGCTCAAGGTTTTCATCTTCCTCTTCAACAACAGGTGATCTTGTGCTGCTGAAGAGATTGAGTCTCTTGATTAGTATGGGCATTGAGAGCCCCTGAATCAGGTTTGTACTCAATACTATACCATAGGTTAGTGCGAGGAGTAGTTGCTCGTTTGGTAGGTCGATGCCTGTGATGCCTAGTACAAGTACTATGGATACTGCGCCTCTGAGTCCGCTCCATGTCATGCCTGCTCGCCAGTTGGTGGGGATTCGTTTACCTCTGTATTCTTCTAGGATTCGTGCGATGATGTCTATCATTCCGTATCGGAAGATAACGCTGACTATGCTGAGGCCTAGTATCTGTAACGCGAAGGAAAAGAGTAGATCGATTTCTAGACTGACACCAATGAATATGAACGCAAAGCTGCTTGCGATAAAACCGACAAACTCCCACATGATCTCAAGACTCTCCTCAGCCTTCTCACCTATACCACCATAGTTTCTACAACGGTAGTTCAGTATGAGACCCGCGAGAACGACTGCGATTACACCGCTTGCATGGAATTGTTCTGCAAGACGGAAGACTCCGAAAGCTATAATGAATGTGAGTAGGGTCTTGACGTATAGGTCGTCGGTCCAGCACATTATCAGATGGACAATGTAGCCTGCAACATAACCGAGGATTATTCCACCGAATACCTTGATGATTGTAGTGGTCAGTACATCAAGAGCAGATATTGAGCCAGCCTCAATGATTGTTAATAGTATGCTGTAGATTACAATGGCGACACCGTCGTTAAAGAGGCTCTCACCTGCGACGATTAGCTGGAAACGTCTGATTACACCAAGTCGTTTGAATGTGGCTATTACGCTGACAGGATCGGTGGGGGCGATGATTATACCCAACATGAATGCCTCTAACCAGCCCATTCCGAAAATATAGTGGGTATAAATTCCTATTGCCGTGACCATAAGCGCAGTACCCGCTACGGCATACGTCAAAATCGTGTCACTGTCGTCTATGAGACCATCAATGTCCATGGTGAGGGTCTCTGTGAACAGTATAGGGGGGAGTAGTACGGTTAGGAATATCTCGGGGCTTAGCTCTGGGAGGCTGATTCTGGGGACTGACGCGGCTAGTAGGCCTGCGAATATGAATGCGATTGTGGAGGGGAAGTTTACTTGACGCGCTATGAGGGTGATTACAACGACGAGGATGAGGATGTTGTAGATAGCGTCAAATTGACCTAAGCCCCCGTCCATATCCCCTCTACTATTTTAAAGGTAGCAGAAATTTAAGCAATACCCCACAATAATCGATGTTTCAAATCTACTTCAAAGAAGAGGATAAAATAAATGATAAAATGAGTCTATCGGCTCTATTTCTTGGATAATAATTGGATATAGATTGAATAAAGCGTTAATGTTTGGTTAGTGTTGTTTATCGATTGTTTGACGGGTAAAGAGGCTGTTTTCGTTAGTTTTATGGAAAATCAGACTCTATTAATGAACCACTTAGGGGGTTATTTGATGATCTCACGGGTGATGGTTCTCGTGGTGATTTCCTTGAAATCGATGTGTTTTTGGAGATACTCTACGGCAGTTTTGGCGTTGAATGCTTTGCAGCTGTAGACGTCGATGCTGATTGTGTTGTTTTCTGTGAAGGTGTGGATCGCGATGTGACTTTTGTCGATTACCTCGATGCCTGTGATGCCGGGGTTTTCGGGTACGCCCTGCATTATGTGTGGTCCGTCTAGGATGTGCATGTCTATTCTTGGAGGTAGGTCGGTTAGTATGTGGTGAACTGTTTCAGTTGTTACTGGTTTGGCGGTTATGCCGTCTACCATTAGGTGTATCCCGATCATCGCCCTTCGACATATCAAACTGTGATATAAACGTCCTGTTTTCGGTGCCCTTATATTAGATAATTGTAGGAGGGAAGAGAAGAAAAGCAATGTCTAAACGAACACTCAGTAGAGCCGTATTGATTCTTGGAGCCGTTCAGCTAGTAGAATCACTGGCTATAGCGTTGCCAATCAGCTTCTTCCCAAACTACGTTATCAGTCTAGGTGCTACTGTAGCGAGTGTAGGTTTATTCACTAGTAGTTTCATGATTGCTTATGCGATTCTCTCACCGAAAATGGGTGCCATTGTTGATCAGTATGGTCGAAAACAAATTATGATGATTGGTATCTTCAGCGATGTAATTCTGGGAACTCTTACGGGACTAGTGCCTAACTGGAAGTGGCTTCTATTAATCAGAATACTAAACGGGGCTGTCTCTAGTGGTGCAATGCTGGCGTCTGAAACGATGCTTATCGATTTGGTTACTCCGCATCAAAGAGGCGAGGCTGCCGGTTTCATCATGTCTATGAATATGATAGGTAGAAACCTTGGACCAGTATTTGGAGGATCAATTCAGTGGTTCGTTTTGAGCAGAGGCTTCTCTGAGTTGATGAGTTATCGTGTGCCCTATTTTGTGGATTCATTGCTCGCAGCTATTGCTTTGGTGATGATCTATCTCTTCATAAAGGAGCCTGAAAGGAGAAGCGGTGTGGGTAGGGGTCAAATGGACGGCGAGTTGCCTAAGATTCCTTGGAATCGCCAGTTGAAGGTCATGTTCTTGAATAGCTTCATCTCGGGTGTTAGCGTTGGATTCATCATCCCTATCATGGTGTTATTCTATACAGACCGCTTTAACATGGACCCAGTTGCAATAGGCACCATTATCAGTGTAAGCGGGTTCATCGGGTTATTCGCTAGTTATATCGCGGGCAGATTTAGTGACAAGGTAGGTAGAAAACCATTGATCGCTTTTGGAAATTATACAAGTAGGATAGCTGGAGGCTTACTTCCCTTTACAGGTTCAATAACTCAGGCTGGAATCGTGGTTAGTATCAGAAGCCTTGGTTTCAACGTTAGCATGCCCGCCTTCAGGGCGCTAAGAGCAGACATAGTTCCCCCGGAGGTGCGTGGTAGAATGTTTGGGTTATTCGGCACCGCTTTTACTGCTGGTAACGTGCTTGCCCCTATTGCCGCGACTTGGATTTATGACACGTACAGGTTCACTGTGTTTAATGTTGCTGGGTTGCAGGTGCCGGGTTATGGTATTCCGTTCTTCATAAACGCGATACTAGGTATTCTCACAACAACAATGGTTATGCTGTTTATCGATGAGCCTACGGACGAGACAAAGGCGCCTCAGTTTACCGAAGCATAGCCAATGAATTCTTTTAGTAGATGTGAAAACTACTACTTGATTGATATGAGCTACCGGATTAGTGAAAATATCAATATCGAGACCCCCAACCTCGAAGAAGCGGTAAGATTCTACAGTGAGGTCATTGGGTTTAGACTTGCAGAGATGGGTAATGATTGGGCTCGCTTTGATACAGGCAAAGTTAATTTCTTCATTAGTAGAGGAAGAACCCTTGGACCCGTGACCGAGTTTCTGGTAGAGGATTTGGAGAAGGCTAGGGCGAGTCTATTGGAGGCAGGGTGTACTGTGATCAGGTGGGAGGGAAAAGGTAAGCCCTGTTATGTTCGTGATCCTTTTGGTTTCGTGTTTAATCTCTGGGAAGTCTAGAAGATATCATTTGTATGTCGTTAGGCGGGTACCCGGAGTAGTACTTGCTCACATATAGATAGGTGTCTTTAGCT
>JAHLLU010000137.1 GCA_020444005.1 archaeon | reverse complement strand
ATATGGGTCTGAAGGCGTAGAGGAGTTTTTTGTCGTAGCCGTGTTCGGCTATGTAGAGGTACCATCCTGTGTCCCATCTTGCGAATAGTCCGGCGATTGGGGCTTTGGTGGTCCAGAGGGTTTCTTCGGGGTATGGGGTTCTTGTGGGGAATAGTGTGGCGAGTAGGCTGAGGGTGATTAGGGTTATTCTTGATGCGGTGATTATGGTTAGGCTTTGTTTTTCTTCTTGTGTGGTTTTCATGGGGTTTGCCTCAGCATTTTGATGTAGTGTTTTGTTTTTTCGTAGATGTAGTAGGGGTCGGGTTGGTAGGGGTCGTTGTGGGGTTCTATCTGGGTTCTTTCTTGGTACTCGTTCCAACCGAATAAGCCGATGATGTCTATGTTTCCTGCTTGTGCTTCTTGTATTGCGAAGAGCCATTGTCTGTCGTAGAGTCCTTGGGTGTAGTTTACGTCGAATCTGTGCCATACGTTTCTGAACTGGTTCTGGTAGAGGAGCCAGTCATCGAATCTTGGTAGTACGCTGCAGTAACCGTTTTTTGCTCGCTGGTTTTCGCTTGTGAACCATGGGGGATGTATTGTGGAGTTATCGCTGGTGGCGCCGTAGTCGCAGAGCATCCAGAGCCAGTCTTCCCATGGCTCGTCGGGGCTGCAGTCTCCGGTTACGTGTATCTCGTATCGTGGGTCAGGTGGGGGCTGTGCGGGGTTGAAGTAGACTAGAAGGGGTTTTCTATGGTAGTTTTGGTATTGGTTTGGGTATGGGTCTATGAAGTTTTTTTGTATGTATTTGTGGGCGTGGGTGTAGTTGAATGGGTTTTCGTTTACTGGGTCTCGGGATTGGGCTATGGCGAGGCGATCTCCGGTGTAGGGTTCTATTAGTATTGTGAAGTTGATGGGGTTTGTTCTTTGGTTGTTTACTTGGAGGAGTTTTTTTATGGCGTGGTCTTCGAATGTGTTTTCGCCCCACCATGAGAGGAAGAGGAAGTCTATGTTGAGTTCTTGTATTTTGTCTATTTGCCAGTTGATGACGGTTTCGTTGTAGCTGCTGTATTTGCCTATTACTGGTGTGTCGGGTGTGTTATCCCAGTGTCTTGTGCCGGGGGTTCCGTCGGGGTTTCCGTACCAGAGGTAGAAGTAGATTCCGATTAGTGTTTTTTGGGATGTTTCTTTGGTTTCTGTTTGTGGGGGTGGTGGGGGTGTGGGGAGTATGGTGTGGATTAGGAGTATGATTATGAATGGTGTTAGGATTAGGTGTATGCCTGTTTTCTTGAGCATCCTAGATTTTTCTGATGAGATAGAATAGAAGTTTAGTGTAACTGAACAAAATTTGTTTTCTATTGGGGTGTGCGTGTTCTTTGTAGTTATTACCCCGTTAAGGTGACGGTTTTTACATATATTATAATCGTAACTGGGCTGTTCTGGGGTACCCCCCTCCCTTTTTTTCGGGTATAGGTATGGTCGTTATTTTTGAGTCGTCTGTATTTCGGTAGTAGGTATAACCGTTATTCAGATATGAGTTTGGTACTGATTAGCCGATGTTCTGGTATAGATCAGTTTCAAAAAGAAGTTTTTCTGGGGCTGTTCTGTGAAAAATGGGGCTGGTTTCGGCTTTGCCGTGTTACCCCCTCCCCCTCGTCTAGTCTACTGTTTCGCGTTCCAGTGTTTTGATGTATTCCGCTGGTAAGCCGAGAGCTTTGGCTCCGTCTAGCATGTATGTTAAGTATTTTTTTGTTGGTTTGAATGGTCCGCGTGGGTTTGTGGTGCGGTAGACGTGTGCTAGCATGGGTTCGCCTTGCTCGGATATGACCATTATTGGGTGTCTGTAGTAGGTGCCGTTTGGTACGCCTTCAATGGTGTCTAGGTGTTCCATCTCGTCTGGGGGTATCTCGTAGACTGCGCCTCTGACCAGTTTGTTCATGGCTGGTTCGATGCCTGTGCATCCGCCTTTGTAGTTGGTGCTGTAGTAGTTGTACTGGACCTCCCAGTTGGGTATCATGGCTTTACAGACGAATTTCGCTGATGGTGTGTGTTTCTTCAGGTTCTCTATGTCCATAAAGCTACCATATGTAAAGTATAGCATAATGGACTGGACACAGCCTGTTCATAAAAAACTTGTCAAAAAAAGGGTTAGTAGAATAACTCGTAATCGTCGAGTGTTCCCCAGAGCTTGTTAACCGCCTCATGCACCATGGTATCGGTCTTGGCTCCAGTGCATACAATCTTACCAGACGCAAAAATCAGTAATACTACTTTGGGGTCACGCATCCGGTAAATCAAACCGGGAAACTGCTCAGGTTCATACATCACGTTTTCCAACAAGTCAGCAGCCATCTCAAGATCAACGCCACCCCGTAGATTACCCGAGGCAACAATATTCTGTATAGTGATCTCTGGTTTCCCCAGCACAATTATCCCATTATTCTTGAGTTCTCGTACCACTTTGTTGATGGCGCTTCTAGCCATCTTGGCTGACTTGGCTCCTGTGCAGACCATTTTGCCGCTATTGAATATGAGTGTCGATGTCTTTGGGCGTTTCAGTCTGAATACTAATCCGGGAAACCTTTTTGGGTTGTACTCGGCGGTCTTGAAGACGTTTTGTATATCGGGTAGGTTGAATGTTTGGTCAAGGCTGCCTGATGCTACAACGTTCTGGATGTGGATATCAAGATTCAGCTCTTGAGGTACCGTTTCACTCGTCATATCTTAACACATGTATATCTTCGGCTGCCTTTCCCCGGTTTGTCTCGACAACCCTGAACTCTACGTTATGTGATTTGTGTGGAATTAGGTCTTTTGGGTAATTAACCCCATTAAAATACAAGTCATCGCGCATTTTCCTTGTTGAAATAAAGCCAAAATTCTTATTTTCGTTGAAAAACTTAATTTTTCCTCTCAAACTACTTCGTAGTATTATACTGAGGGGTGGTTTTTTAATATTATTTATTTAAATGAAATAAAAAAGTGGGGTTACCTGTGGTGGTGTTCAGGTAGACAATAAGCGCACCCGTCAAAACCATCTGCGAACGCCTGTTCGACGTCACAGTAGTATTTCCTGTGCCTATACGCTATCCTGTGAGCCCACTCGCAGTCCCGTTTATGTACCTCAAGGCTCTCGGGGTTGGTGTTTGCCCAGTATGGCGCATAGCTACCGATGCTTGATGTCTCAATGTCTGCAGCTACCAAAGCCTCAGGCTCGTCTACCACCAGTTTGTTGACTGATGCCTCCACTGTAATCGATGTATCTGGTATAGTTGTCTCGATGATAGCGGGGAACAACACAAGTGGCGGTAGATTATCTACAACCTGATCTACTACCCAGTCCACCACATAATCCAGTAGGAACTCGGGTATATCCCAAGGCAACGGGAAGGTCACATCTAGGTCCGTGATCTCCGCGGTCAACTGGTTTGATGAGTCCAGATAGACTCGTGCATTCGCTGACTCCAAATCGATATTCAACCCATTAATTCTTAGGTCGAACAACTTGACTGTGCTTGTGGTCTCATCAACTTCCCATGCACCCCAGAACAGCTCTGTGGTCTCTGTGATCTGGACATAAGCCTTCAACCAGATATCAGCCGAGACACTACCATCCAATAGTATATGGTTGCCTGGCTTCATATCGAAGTTAAACTTACCAAACCGTACAGTTGCCCCGAAGTCAGCCCAAACCCTGTCAATATCGATATCAACGTCAACAATACCAAGGGTAAGCACAGCAGCAACCCAGTCAACAAGTTCATCCATCCAGTCAACTATATCGGGCATATCAAAGTCCTTGCTACTTGTTTGAGTCACAGACTTGGGGTGAGTCGTTCTGTTCCACCAGAAATCATAGACCCGGTGCATAGCACTCTCGTTTACACCGACACCAACTTGATTTCCATCAGTGAAATCATGCACCGCATTGATTACTCCGCCTGTGTAGCCGAGAAGGTTCGCTGCGGCAGCCAACACGCTATTGTTGAGCACCTTGACGTTACCCATTCCAATGCTAAGCTTGTTTGCGTCACCCGAAGGCATATAGGGTAACTCCAAGCTGTACAGCACTGGGCTAAGCTCCATTGTGGTGATATCGTATGTTAGGTACTCCTCCATGGCGATGGCGAGAACCTCGTTAAGCTTGGTGATCACGTTGCTGGGTAGGTTATACGTATCATTCAACTCAACATCATCAATGGATGCCTCGACGAATTCCAAATGGAACTGACGAGTATACTGGTTGAAACTCGGTACGATACCAACTGTAAACTCGACCTCTAACTCAAACTCAATTCCACCTAGAACAGTAAACTTGCACTGACCACGTAGATTCATTACAATGCTGCCGGAGGTGTTGAAGTCAATTACAGGCGCTTCGTTGACACTAACCTCGTAACCTATATCCATGAACTCTTGAAGACTCTCAGGCACATCCTCAACAGGTAACGTATAGACCCCTGTAACAGCTGGAAACTTGCCTATACAGTGCCCCAGCTTCAGAAACCTGTTTAGCAGAGTCTCATTTACCTCTGCAACAACATCGTATCCACCGGTTTCCATCACCGGGACCTCCGTAGCTGTTTGGTTTTCTCACCAGTCTCTGGGTCGATATGCACCTTAAGCTTGATGGGTTTATCATCCAAAACCCGCTTGAGGTACCAGTCTTGGCTCTCTGGGGTTTCATCCGCCACTCTTTTTATATCCTGCTTGATAGTGGCTCTCCATTCTTGGCTTAGTTGTCGCCGGAAATCATCATCTATCTTGACTCCCTGTGCTTGTAGGGTACCTATAAAATCGGATTTTATCTCGGTTCTTAGTTCAGGCTTCTCTTTGAGAGTTGCCTTTAGTTCATTTACTGGCTCAAACTTGAATCGTTCAAGCCTAGTTCTATCTAATTTTACCCGTTTACGCATTCTTAATTCACACTCTCAGATGCTAAAACGCAGATAATCATGGGAATGACATAGATAAAAACCCGACTGACTCCCAGATATGTACTAGAAATTCATTCCATGCACCAAAAACATCCAAACCAATTAATTCTAGCTTTCATGACTAAACAGGAATGAATCCACCATCAACCTATGACATAATAGTAGTAGGCGCAGGTCCAGCGGGAAGTCTCACAGCGAGAACAGCCGCCGAAAACGGTGCCAGTGTACTGATCCTTGAGGAACATGAGCAGGCAGGCACACCAGTGTACTGCGCCGAGGCTTTAGGAATGTCGGGGTTCATAGAGTCTGGGCTCACACCAGTCAAACCATTGATCGCCCAGAAAATCAACAAGGTCAAGGTAATCGCACCTAACGGGAAAATAGTGGCTATCACCCACAAGGAGATTGAGGGCTACATACTCAACCGTGAACACTTCGATAAGTCTCTCGCAGATAAAGCCGAGGAAGCAGGCGCGGAGATGATGAACAACACAAAGGCGCTTGGAGTCATCAAGGAAGACGGCGTAGTAGTAGGAGTCAAGGCTAAACGAGATGGAGAAGAGTTTGAACTCAGGGCAAAGCTGGTTGTTGGAGCGGATGGACATGCCAGTGTCATAAGGAGAAGCGCGGGTCTGAAACGCTACTTTGATGATTATGGGATTACTGCTCAGTGGACGGTTTCTGGGATAGAAATTGAGGAACCGGATGCTAACGAGATATACGTGGGAAGCGTCGTTCCCGGAGCCTATGTCTGGGTTTTCCCCAAAAGCAAAACAGTAGCCAACATAGGATTAGGCATCAGACACGACAAGTCCCGACCAGCAATACAGGTACTTGACGACTTTATCGCAAATGACCCAAGATTCAGAGACGGAAAGAAGATACGAAAAACAGGCGGTATCT
>JAHLLU010000136.1 GCA_020444005.1 archaeon | reverse complement strand
GTTGGCAAAGGGCTCTGAGTTATTGGTGATCTGTAACCCGAATAATCCTACGGGTAATCAGTTTCCAGAGGAATCAGTCATCAAGCTAATCGAGGGTTTTGATGGGTTGATGTTATTGGATGAGGCTTATCAGGAATACTCAGAGTACACTCTGGCAGAGCTGGTCAAAGAGTATGATAACTTGATTATTCTACGTACATTCTCCAAGGCATATGGATTAGCCGGGCTCAGACTCGGATACTGTTTAGCATGTGAGGAGCTTGTTTCAACTCTGCGGGAAAAATACATGATGCCATACCCGGTCTCTAATCTGATACTGAGAGCAGGGATCAAGATGATTGATCAAGCCCCGACGGTGTTGGACTCTGTTGGGGATGCTATAAGGGAAAGAGTGTGGCTCATATCAGAGCTAAACAAGGTGCCCGGGGTGGAAGCTTATCCATCTGATGCGTGCTTTGTGCTTTTTAAAACAGAGAAGTCAATAAATGTGGTATATGAGGCGCTCATAAACCAAGGCATCATAATAAGCAGACAAACCGTGTTTGAGGAAGAGTATCTGCGGGTCACAGTGGCTCCACGGAAGCTTGGGATGAGATTCATAGAAGGACTCAGGGAGGCAACAAAGTGAAGTACATAGAGATCGAGAACCCCAACGGGACCACATATATCAGAAAAGACAAACTAGAAGCACTGGCAAGAGTAGACGCCATCGTATTCGACTGCGATGGAGTACTGCTTGACGTACGAAACGCCTACAACGTAGGCATCGCAGCCACCACACAGCGCATCATAGAAGCCTTCACAGGCACAAAGATACCCGAGTCCATCTTCGACAGCACCCTGAACCACGCCTACAAGCGTACAGGGGGATTCAACAACGATTGGACCCACGCCTATGCGGTAATCATGCGGATACTAGCCGAGACCCCCGAAGAGAAGCTAGTGGAGCTAAACAAGTATGCAAATGAGAGCCTCGAATACGATTCACCAAGGCAGCGGTACGATTGTATAGCTGGTAAAGTCAAGGCAGAGATACCAGTTGATGGGCTCTACGATAAACTAGCAGAGTTTGCAACGCAACTGGATGCCTCTGGGATAGAGAAAGTAGACGAGTTACTGCTTGACAAGGTTGGAGTAAACATCAAAAAAGCGCTAAAGTTCAGGGCTGATGTCGGAGAGAGCATAGTAAGCACATTGTTTGAGGAGCTTTTCCTCGGAACAGAGTTATTCACCGAGACCTTTGGGTATCCTCCTCAGTTCGTCCAAGTCGAGCATGGTATCGTTGAGGCTGATGAGGTGGTTATCAAACCCGAGACCCTAGACCTGCTTCAGGAAATACTCGGTGGACCACGTTTCGGGGTAGCATCAGGCAGCATGGAGAACACGGCTAGACACGCATTAGGCGATATTGTTGATAGGTTCCCGAAAAATAGCCAGTACTGGCATGATGTAGTGGAACGAGACCAGAAAAAACTCGGAGTCAATGACCTCCACAAGCCAAACCCATACCCACTAAAGAAAGCAGCAGAACCATTCAACCCAGAGAAGGTTCTCTACATCGGGGACACAATGGCTGATTACCTAACAGCCGAAAACGCAGGCGAAGACGTACTTTTCACAGGAGTCTATGCATCAGTCCACAGCAGCGATAAAGTGAAACAAAGCTTCATCGAGCTTGGCAGTGACATCGTGGCTCCGACAGTGAACGAGATACCAGCCGCATTACTATACGCGAGGGAAGAAAAATGAGAACAGCAGAGTACACGCGCAAGACACGTGAGACAGATATCACTGCCCGGGTGAACCTGGATGGTTCAGGCAAAGTAGACATCAATACAAGCATCAGGTTCCTTGACCACATGCTTACAAGCCTAGCAACCCACAGTCTCATCGACATAGAGCTCAAAGCAGTTGGAGACCTAAGGCACCATATAGCCGAGGACGTTGCCTTGGTGCTTGGTGAGGCACTCAGACAGGCTCTTCAACAGAACCAGCGGATTACAAGATTCTCTGACGCCACGGTGCCTATGGATGAGAGTTTAGCAAGTTGCAGCTTGGACCTTGGTGGTAGACCCTATAGTGTGGTTGATCTTGGTTTGGTTAACCCCATGACTGAGGATATGGCAAACGAAGATATTGTACACTTAATGGAAAGCCTAGCCACGAGCCTAAGAGCAAACATCCACATCAGAGTAGAGTACGGTGAGAATGATCACCACAAAGCAGAGGCAGCATTCAAGGCACTTGCAAGATGCTTACGAGTAGCCACATCAATAGACCCACGACGCACTGAGGCGCCTAGCAGCAAGGGAACACTATGACACGAATATCAGTAATAGACTATGGCGTAGGCAACCTCTTCAGCATGACAAACGCGCTGCGCAAGACCGGCGCAGAGGTAGAGATAGTCAAGACAAGAGAAGAAATTCTATCAGCTGATGGCGTAGTGTTGCCCGGTGTAGGAAACTTTGGGGCCGCCGCTGAGAAGCTCAGTCCACTAGCAGATGCGGTGCTTGAGGCAGTAGACAATGGAGTGCCTATTCTTGGCAGTTGTCTCGGGATGCAGCTATTGTTTGAACAGAGTATGGAGGCTGAAGGCAGAGGTCTCGGTTTACTCAGAGGCTGGATAATGCGGTTCAAACAAGACCAAAAGACCCCCCACATGGGATGGAACACCATCAAAGCAACTCGCGAAAGCCCACTACTGGAGGAAATACCAGATGGTAGCTATTTCTACTTCGTCCACAGCTACTATCCTGATCCAGTGAACAGAAAGGATACGCTAGCCGAGACCGAGTATGGAGGTGTTTTCACATCAATCGTTGAACATGATAACATCTATGGTTGTCAGTTCCACCCAGAGAAATCAGGAAAAACAGGAGCAACCCTACTACGCAACTATGTGGGGCTGATCCGGAGGTGAACACGATGCAGGTAATACCAGCGATAGATATCATGGACAACCAACTCGTAAGGCTCACCAAAGGTGATCCCACAACCAAGGAAAGTTACACTGTGACCAGTCCAACAGAGGCAGCCAACAAGTGGAAGAACAATGGCGCTGACTTAGTGCATATCATAGACCTGG
The DNA here is from genome assembly GCA_020444005.1 of archaeon. Next base: position 2,733 of record JAHLLU010000136.1, on the reverse strand, counting down.
ACGCAGCTCTAGGCAAAGAACCCAACACCGAGACTATTCTAGAGATAGCTGAAAAAGTACCATTACAGGTGGGTGGCGGTATCAGGACAGTCGAGACAGCTAGAAGGCTTCTTGATGGAGGCGTTAAACGCGTTATCCTCGGTTCTATGCCTATTAAGGCACCAGATGAAGCAAAGAAACTACTTTCCATGTATGGTTCAGATCGGATTGTGATCGCTCTTGATCATAAGCAAGGCTTGTTGATGGTCAAGGGGTGGCAGGAGTCCACAGAACATAGTCTCATGGATTCCCTAGATGACTTTAAGGAGCAGGGGTATACGCGGTTCCTAGTTACTAACATTGATCATGATGGTGTAATGAGTGGACCAGACACAGAGACCTATGCTAGAATATCAGATAAGGCAAAGATTATCGCATCAGGCGGAGTAAGCAGCATCCAAGACATAAAAAAGCTCACAAAAACAGGAGTAGAATCCGTTGTAGTAGGCAAAGCCCTCTACTTGGAAAAGTTTACCCTCAAAGCGGCGATGGAGGCGGCGCGATGTTAGCGAAACGAATCACCCCCTGTCTTGATGTTAAAGATGGGCGTGTCGTCAAGGGTACTAACTTCCTTGAGCTACGCGATGCTGGAGACCCTGTTGAGCTTGCTCAGCGGTATAACGCTGATGGAGCTGATGAACTGGTTTTCTTGGATATCACGGCGAGCCATGAACGCAGGGATACCCTGAAGAAGCTTGTTCGAGACGTAGCATCTGAGATTGATATTCCTTTCACGGTTGGTGGAGGTATCAGGTCCGTAGAAGATGTACGTGTTATCCTCCGCAACGGAGCCGATAAGACAGCCATAAACACAGCGGCAATCGAGAACCCAGAGGTGATCACGGAGATCGCTGATGTTTTCGGTGTCCAATGCGTAGTTGTGGCGATTGACGCCAAACGCAACTATAACCCAGAGCCTAACCGAACCATAGTTGAGACCAGTGAGGGATCATGCTGGTTCGAGGTTTACACATATGGTGGAAGAAAACCCATGGGCATTGATGCCCTTCAGTGGGCTAAGAAGGCAGCGGAGCTTGGCGCAGGTGAGTTACTAGTCACCAGTATGGATAGGGATGGAACAAAGATTGGCTATGACAACGTTTTGAACAACGCTATCTCAACCACAGTCAACATCCCATTGGTGGCTAGCGGCGGTGCAGGGGAGCCTAGACATTTCCTTGAGGCTTTCAATGAGGGTAAAGCGGATGCTGCATTGGCGGCTTCAGTGTTTCACTATGAGAGTTATCCTGTTCAGGTGGTTAAACAGTACTTGGATGAGATGGGGGTGAATGTAAGAATATGAAGATAAACGAACTTGACTGGGAGAAAATGAAGGGCTTACTCCCTGTGATCACACAGGAAGCAAACACCCTAGAGGTATTAACCCTCGCCTATGTCAACCGGGAAGCCTTGGAGAAGACCTTCGAGACCGGATGGGCACACTACTATAGACGCAGTCACAGCAAAGTAATGAAAAAAGGAGTCACCAGTGGAAACGTCCAACGAATAGTTAAGGTGCTTACAGACTGTGACAACGACTCTTTGGTGTATCTGGTAGAGCAGACTGGTCCAGCCTGCCACCTCGGAGAAAGAACCTGCTTCCACAAACAGGTTGAGGCTTAGAGTTCAAGCTCCTTTTTGATGGCTTCCACCATCATATCAGAAGCCTTGTCTATAATTATCTCACCAGCCTCAGCCGTACCAACCATTGGATCACCCAGAACCCCTGTAGGTGTTACAGCTTTGAAGCCTTCACGAACATACTTGCTTGTGAATGGACCGATGTAACCCCTTTTCCACATGTCTGTTCGCACCAACTCTGGCTTATAGGCGAGAATAATACTGGTCTCTCCTGCCCCAGCATGTCCACCAGCAGCATCAGGATGTCTACCAATAGCGATTATGCCCTCCTTCATCACTCTGATTAAGCCCATGAGGTCAGTTACAGCCATCAGATTGGCGTTTAATTGACTAGCGATGCTTTGAACTGCAACTCCTACTGGCCCAAAGTTACCACCATGACTTGGGATCATGATGATGTTCTCAAATCCATGCTGGTCAAGTGAGAAGCAAACTTCCTTGAGCAACTCAATGAGCAGCTCAGGGCTAATGCTGATGGTTCCAGGGAAGGTCATATGATGTTCACTGCAACCGGGTCTGATGGTGGGAGCTACGAGGGTTTTACCTAGTTTCTCTGCGATTCGGGTCGCCAACACATCTCCCAGATAAGTGTCTGTAGCGAGGGGCAAGTGGTGTCCATGCTGCTCGATGCTTCCAACAGCCATAACAACCGTCTTGTATCCATTGTCTATAGCTTCCTCGACCATTTTCCACGTCATTTTCTCTAAGTGAATAGTATCCATGGCTGATTATACCCTGATTTTGGCTATATACCTGTCTTATTCGCATCGCTTAAATCAGTGAGAACAGGATACAATGTGTCTTGAATCCACGATTTGTAGTAATAGTATCCGCGGAAGGCGAGTGGAGGGCAATCCCCAAGATATACCCAGACGCAGAATACATGGAACACCCCTATGGGCAATACACAGAGTTAGAGATGAACGGAGAAAAAGTCATCCTGATGCACGGAGGATGGGCAAAAGTCCAATCAGCCGCCAGTACACAGTACGCCATAGACCGCTGGAAACCAGAACTAATAATCAACATAGGCACCTGCGGCGGCTTCAGAGG
>JAHLLU010000135.1 GCA_020444005.1 archaeon | reverse complement strand
GTACTCATACCTCTAAAACTGAGTTATTTCACCCAGTTTTACCCATCACCCCGTACTTTACCCCATTAGAATAATGTTTTAACGCTGGGCTCAGTGTATGTAGAGTAACGTGATATTATGAGCAATGGAATGTGGGCAGAAAAATACAGACCCCAAAGCCTAGACGAGATAGCAAACCAGAAGGAAATCGTATCAAGATTCAAGAACTTTGTAGAAGAGAAAAACCTGCCCCACCTCCTACTAGTCGGACCAGCAGGAATAGGAAAAACCACAAGCATACTAGCACTAGCCCGAGACCTCTACGGACCCGGATACAGAAACTTCATACTAGAACTCAACGCCAGCGACGAAAGAGGCATCGGCATCATCCGAGAAAAAGTCAAAAACTTCGCAAGAACCGCCGCCATCGCCAGCCCAGTAAGCTTCAAGATACTCATCATGGACGAGGCGGACCACCTCACAAGCGACGCCCAACACGCACTACGAAGAACCATGGAGATATACACCAAGACATGCCGCTTCTGCCTCATAGGCAACTATAGTGAGAACATAATCGACCCAATTCAGAGCAGATGCAGCGTTTTTAGGTTCAGTCCATTAGAGGAACCAGACCTCAAAGCCTACATACAGGGAATAGCGGAGAAGGAAAACCTAGACATCGTGGAGGAGGGCTTGGATGCCATCTATCAATCAGCCAAAGGAGACGTCAGAAAATCAATAAACCTACTTCAAGCAGCAGCGGCAAACCAGAAACTCATAGACGATGTAGCCATCTACAATCTATTAGGCAATGTTAGCCCTGAGAAGGTACGTGATATGCTTGAGGTAGCCCTTGATGGTCGTTTCCTTGAGAGCCGAGAACTCCTCAGAGAATTACTGATTGATCAAGGTCTTGCACCAGACGACATCATACGAAACATCTACCGAGAGATAATGAGACACAGCACCCTCACCGAGAAGATGAAGGTCAAGCTCAGCGACTCAATAGGCGAAGTAGACTACAGACTCACACAGGGCTCAAGAGCCGAAATACAGTTAAGCACACTACTCGCACACCTCGCACTCGTTGGAGAAGAAATGAAGTGAGCCAATCCTGGACCAGCCTATACAGACCCACCAAACGTGAGGACTTTATAGGCAACACAGCAGCCGTAGAGGCAGTGGAGAAATGGCTGGTTAAATGGAAGAAGGGTAAACCACCTAAGAAAAGAGCGGTTTTCCTCTATGGTCCACCCGGGATAGGTAAGACAAGCATCGCACAGGTTTTAGCGCTAGAATATGATTTCGACTTGATTGAGATCAATGCTAGTGACGCGAGAAACAAGAGCACACTGGAAGAGGTCGTTGGTAAAGCCATCAAACAAAACGTCACCTTGTTCGGTCAACGCAGATTAATACTGCTCGACGAGATGGATGGATTGAGTGGCACAAATGACCGTGGAGGAATCTCGTTCATCGCCAAAGCAATTGATGATTCCACAGCACCCATGATTCTGGTAGCAAACACTGTCAAGGAAAACATGGAACAAAAGTTCAGGTCCATACTCCGCAAGGTAACAAGCATCGAGTTCAAACCCCTCACATTCCAAGAAACCTATGATGCCCTCGAAATAATATCCAACAAACAAGGAATCAAGGTACATCCAGATGTACTCGACATGATAGCCTTGAAAACAGAAGGCGATCTACGCTCCGCTATAGTGGACCTAGAGACCATATCAAGTGGTAAGACCGAGGTAAACCCAGAAGACGGTGAAGTTCTAAGCCAACGTGACCGTCAAGACCTCACACCAAACATATTAAACAAGATATTCACTGCAACAAGCCTCTGGGAGGCTAGACAAACCATCAGGCAGAGCATGATCAGCTATGATGACCTCTACGATTGGATAACCGAGAACCTCCCAACGGTCATAGACGACCCACACGAAAGAGTCAAAGCCATAGAGATTATGGCAAAAGCCGACATATACCAGTCAAGAGCAAGAACCAGCAACTATCGACTACTCAAGTATATGTTCGACCTCATGACTGGAGGAATAGCTTTCACACGAGACAAGTCCCTTGGAGAAGGCTACAAAGACCAGCTAAACATCGCATTACGTTCAGCAGGATTACCTCCAAGCAAATTATCAACACAGGACTCAGTGGAAGGCGTTGTTATCAAACCAAACGGATGGCTAGGAAAAGACGTCTGGAGCAAACTCAACAACAACCTAAAAGACATTGGCGCCAAATGGGTCTACGGTAAAAACTACTGGGTACTACCCTACTATAAGGAACCCCAGACGAAGTGGCGATACATCAAGACCTATCATAGTAGACGCCGTATGGATAGCGTCACAGCAAGAATCGCCGAACAATGCCACACATCTACCGACAAGGTTCGAACAGACATACTACCTTTACTCACGTACATGATTCATAACAATGAGGAAATGTACAACGAGACCGAGAAATGGATGACTAATATACCTGATAGAAAGCTCGATCACTTGCGCTACATGAGTTTCGGCAAATCTCCCCAAGACTATGCTAGCCTAGAAAACTATGCAAAATACAAGCAACGAGAAATCCATAAACAGATTGAAGCAACTAAAAAACAAAAAGAATCAGACCAAAAAAACATAGAACGCTGGCTCAGCGACCAGAAAAAACTAGCAAAATGGAAATAAAAATCAGCAACCCTAGAATTTCTAAAAATCCTAACCTCTATCCCACCGGTTATACAATTTAATACGTGATTCGCTGTTTAGATGCTATGCATATCAACATTGAAGATGTAGAAGGAATGGAAATCTCCCCTGGAGTAATCGAAAGAGAGCTGCTTTCAAGGGATCAAAGCTCTCCGGGTGGATTAGCCGTTCATCATTATGTATTGTCTAGTGGTGAACTGGTTTTTGGTGAAGAAAACACGGAGTATCAACACTATATCATATCGGGTTGTGGACGGATGGGAGGTAGGTTTGTTCATGGAGAAACCGCGATATTTGTACCCGGTGCTCAGCGCTGGGGAAAAGTAAGCCAACGCAGTATAGCTCACGAGGGAGAAGGGGAACTACGAATCATCACAGCATCCTATAAAACCGATAGACAAAACTTCAGATGGGCAAAGACTCGTGTAAAAAACCTCTACCAGACAACAGCAAATATCAGCAATATTGTAAACCAGCAGCTCATCACAGAAGAAGAACACGCAATTATGGGTGCGCTCCGAATGCATGCACTTGATGTACAGACCCATGCACCACTAGCCAACAACCCAGCCCACATTAACCCAGAGGAAATCATGTATGTTCTCAGGGGAACAGGTGAAGCCGTGTCCGGTGATAAACGGTACAAGGTAAAACCCGGCTCATTGATCTACGCAAGTGAAGGCGAAACCCATGGTATCTATAACACAAGCTCAACACATCCCTTGCAGTATTTTGTGCTAGAGTTTATAGAACATGACAGGGCTTGGACCGAGAAAGGGTTCCAAGAATAATCTCTTTTTCTCTACTCTTATCTCAGTTTATCATAGATTCTGATAACCAAACCCGGTATCAGAACAAGAAAAGCTACTGATAATAACCCCCATTTAACAGGCGTAAAAACCGTAGCAAGAAAACCGACAAAATCAACTCGGGCGGGATAAAACCACATCACTATAGATGTGGAGATGTTTTCAAGGTAATCAAAGATCACTGCCCCAAAAGGAAGGAACACAACTTGGTCTCTCCACTTCAGTAATCTGTCTGTATTATATAACCAGCCAAGAGAAGATATCAGAAAACCCCCATAGATCAATGGAAAAACAAGATCAAACGTGAATCTCATAACAATGTAATTATTTCTCCCCTCTACTCCATAGCTCTCAGCTATATCATAGAGTTCTTCGACTGTGTAGAAAAAACTCATATCCGGAGACCTTGACGCTTCACTACTGGATTCTTGAATACTCGGTAGTGCAGCGATAGTCAAGATAAATATAACCGTAAAAAGGGTTAATACCCGTTTTGAGGCAAGTTTTTGGAAAAAGCCTGATAAATCCATGCTTATAGCAGGGAAATCAGTGCATATAAACTAGGAATCAGTCGTAACTGGTGACTGTATGAGTATCAGTTCTTCTTGTGGAGGAATCAAATACTCTGCGCCATCCTCCGTCACAACAGCCATCTCTTCAACCGAGATAAACTTACGAGTAGAATCATCACCAGAAACTACATCCCAGCAAAAGAACCCATCATAAGCAAACGTCTGCCCAACCCTGAGAAGCCTAAGAGCATCACCACTCGGCGGATCAGGACGCTGACCACCACCAAGATAAGGACCAACATCATGCGCCCAATACCCAACAGGGTGACCAGTACCCCACATCACTGGTTTACTGCCTGTCTCTTTCATCCATTCCCGTTGAACATGATCCACATCATATCCCCGTATCCCCGGTTTCATAGCCGCAAGCACCCGGCGGTGTCCTTCTCGAGCGTATTCCCATTTCTGCAAGTCTTCAACTGGTGGCTCTTTTTCTCCGGATGCTAATACATACGCGAATCTTTGATAATCTGTACACCAAATACCATAAACCTTGATACCGAAATCCGTCTGAATAAAATCACCAGCCTCAATAACCTTCTCCGAAGCCCCAGCATGCCCCTTCGGGTACCCAGAGTTTACGTTCGGGTTCTGGTCAGGAGCCCACGCATGATCAACACCCAGCTCCTCCATCCGTCTCTGAATAAACCGCGCAACATCAATATCACGAGTCTCACCCGGAACCACCTGCATATACGCTTCTTTTTGAAGCTGAACCGTCAACTCCCCAGCCTTCCTCATTATCTCAACCTCCTCAGGCAACTTAACGGAAAGCCACTCACTAACCAAGTCTTCCGCGCTAACTAACCGAGACCTAAACTCCGGACTCAACTCCTTCTCCAAGGCATTCCTCTGACTCCACGATAACCCATCCGCGATCCCCTTCCCGGATGAGTTCAAAGCGATTCGCTTTGGATTAAGAGACATAAGATGCTTCGCCAACTCACTGTACAACTTTGCAGGCTGATCCAGAGAAACAACAGTATCATGCACCTTCATATCCCTCAAACCCTGAGCCTCACCCCAAGGCGAAAAACCAGTAGAAGAAACAACCCCATCAAAATAATGGAACACAATACCCATTGTACCCCCAGCGTTCTCACCCCCAACATGAATAGCCAAAGGATCATTAGCGTTTTCCCGACACACCACAACCCACGCATCTATGCCTGAGAGCCGCATCGCCTGGGGTAGAAGCTTTTTGATACGTTTTCTTCTGATAACAGGCCAAGGATTCGGCCCAATAAACGGATTAACAAGAGTCAATATACTCAGCAACTAGCGATACCCCCAAGTCAACTAATATATTCTTCCAAGCAACCAAAACAAAGATAGCCGCTAACAGTGGAGGGGGGGGGGTACGCCCATAAAACCCGGAAACCGCTTCTTTACAAGAAAACAGCCCCAGAACATCCCAGATCAACCACCAATACACGTAAAAAACCGTCACCTTAACGTTTTTCCGTATACACTTTTGTCAACAAAAAATAACACACCCTCACACCAACTCACACAAGAAAATTTTTTCCCCAAAGTACCCACCAGTAGACACCAGCGTATACCTTAAACCCTCAAAACACACCCTAAACCCATGAAATTCAGCAACTATCCCCGAGCAAAAATAGCCACACTACCCACACCAATCCAATACCTACCAAACCTCACAAAAAAACTAGACGGACCAAAAATATACGTAAAACGCGACGACCTCACAGGACTCGCATTCGGCGGAAACAAAGCACGAAAACTCGAATACATCATGGCAGAAGCCCTCCAACAAAAAGCAGACACCATAGTCACAGGCGCAGGATACCACAGCAACTGGTGC
>JAHLLU010000134.1 GCA_020444005.1 archaeon | reverse complement strand
GGGAAGATCAAGGATATTCAAAGTTTAGTTCAATTGAGTCTATCAGGGTGAAAACAGATGACCTTGACAAGCTGTTGAATCTCGTAGGGGAGCTTGTGATTAGTAAAGGTCAGTTGAACGAGGTTATCATGAACAAGACTTCAAGTGTTAAGCATACTCTAGGCACCGTTGATCGAATTTCATTGGAGCTTCAGGATATTGTTACAAAGATTAGGATGGTGCCCGCTGAACGAGTGTTAAACCGGTTCCCAAGGCTTGTAAGGGATTTGTCGCGGGAGCAGGGTAAGGAGATCAAGCTTGTGATGGAGGGTAAGGAGATTGAGCTTGATCGTAAGATATTGGAGGAGATAGGTGAGCCTTTGATTCATCTGCTTCGTAATGCTGTTGACCATGGTATTGAGGCGCCTATGGTTCGTGAGGCGTGTGGTAAGGATCGGGTGGGGTTTATTCGTATTGTCGCGGAGAGGAATCAGGAGAATATTTTGATCCGGGTTTGTGACGATGGGGCGGGGATTGATCCACAGCGTATTAAGGCGAAGGCATTGGAGGCTGGTTTGTTTAGCTCAGCTGAGTTGGAGGCGATGAGTGATAAACAGCTTGTTAACTTGATTATGATTAATGGTTTGACTACGTCTGAGGACGTTACTAGTATCTCGGGTAGAGGCGTGGGTATGAATATTGTCAAGACCAAGATCGAGAAGCTTGGAGGCTCAATTGTTATTGAGAGCGTAATGGGTGAAGGAACCGAGTTTTTGTTAAAGCTGCCCTTGACCTTGAGTATTTTGAAGGCGATATTGATCGAGTGTGCGGGTGAGGTCTATGCGGTTCCCATGAGTTTTGTCGAGGATATTGAGGTCGTGGAACGGAGTATTGTGCAGAATCTTGGGTATTTGGAGGCTGTTCGGGTGGGTGGGCGGACTATCAGAGTTGTTGATTTGCGGCGGTTGCTGGGAGTAGGTGCTGGTGATTCTGATGTCTTGCATTTGTTGATTGTTAAGAACGAGGGGGACCGGTTTGGCTTGGTGGTGGATAGTGTATTGGGGATGCGGGAGATTATGACTAAGAAGCTGTGGGATAGTTTGCAGAGGATTAGGGGTATTTCGGGTGTTACTATTTTGGGTGATGGAAGGGTTATCATCGTATTGGACCCAGTTAGTATCTATAATGATGGTTTGGCTCGCGGATTAGCCTAACTGGTGTCTACTGGTGGGTACTTTGGGGAAAAATTTTTTCTGTGTGAATTGTTGTGAATAAATGTTATTTTTTGTTGACAAAAGTGTATACGAAAAATCGTTAAGGTGACGGTTTTTTACATGGATCAAACATGAAACTGGGCTGATCTGGGGCGTAATATATGAAAAGGGGGCTTTTTCGATTGGTTTTGGGGTACCCCCCCTCCCCCCTAGTTTGTGCCGAGTTTTCGCATGATTAGTAGGGCTGTGGCTTTGCTGCATTGGATGATTTCGTCTATGGATGCGTTTTCGTCTTGTTTGTGTCCTCTGTGGTATGATCCGCCTACGCCGAAAGATACGCATTTCATGTCGCCGTCTACGACTTGGTAGTTCATGTCTGTGCTTGCGAGGGTGCCTGTGAATGGTAGTTTGACGCCCGTGGCTTCACTTATAATGTTTTGGCAGTCCAATGCATAGGGGTCCGTGGCTGGTACAACGTAGCCTTCACGGTAGTTTACTACGTCTAGGCTGTATTCGAGTGCCGGGTCTTTTGCCTTGACTCCGTCAAGTACTTGTTTGAACTCGTTGTAGGTTTGGTCATAGGTTTCGCCGGGTACCATGCCTCGGAGTACTTCTTCTACGCAGTGGTCTGGTACTGTGGCTCCTTGGACTCCTCCGTGGATGGTGCCGATGTTGAGCATGGCTGTGAGGTCTTTGACTCCTTTTTCCCTGAGGGCTTCTCCTAGGTCGATTCCGGGGACCGGTACTTTGCGTTTGAGTAGGGTGTTTCTCCAGTAGTCTGTGAGGGCGACGTTTAGTTTGCTCATTTTCTCGATGGCGTTCACTCCGAGAATTGGTACTTGTCCATGGTAGCTGACGCCGTGGGTGGTTATCTGGAACCTTGTTCTACCCATGGCTGCTAGGCCTATTCCTTCTAGTCCTCCATCGATCTGGAGTCCGATGTCTGCTTTTACTATGCCTTCCTTGATGAGGTAGCCTAGTCCTGCTACTCCGCCTATCTCTTCGTCGCAGTTTGCGGTGATTATGAGGTCTCCGCCTAGTTTGATGTCGAGGCTGTTGAGGGTTTCTGCGGCTAGGGTGAGGGCTGCTAGTTCTCCTTTGTCGTCTGCGACGCCTCTTCCCCAGATGTAGCCTCCTCCTTTGTCGTGGATGGATTTCTTGTACGGTGTGGTTTCTGTGATCTCGCCTTTGAGTGGGTCATGGGTCCAGCCTTCTTCTTGGATGGCGGCTGTGTCTAGGTGGGCGCTTATGTGCATGGTTGGCGCGTTGCCTGTTCCTTTGCGTCGTGCGACTAGGTTGCTTCTTGGTCCTTCTAGTCCCATGTGGGTTTTTCCTGATAGTTTGAGGTATTTCTGGGTGGCTTCATGGATGCTGGTCTCGTATCCGAGGTTGTGGTATTTGTCTGCGAGTAGCTCGCATAATACATCATAGTTTAGTCCTGGGGGTGTCTGGGTGTCTATACTTACCATATCTCGTAGGAACTCGATCATGGGTTCCCGCTGGGACTCGATGTAATTAAAAACCTGCTTCTCAACCTTGCTTAACATATGTTAAACAAAGCATCAGAGATATTAGAAAACTCCTAATCTCTTATTTTTGGCTTAATTTACTTTGTAGTTTATCCAGAGTCAGTAGTAGCTCATCTATGTCGAAGGGTTTGTGGAGGAAATCATCTGCGCCTGCTTTTTGTACATACTCGTGATCTATTTCCCGGTCTAACACACTCATGACAAGAATAGGTATCTTATCAAACTCGGGCTTACTCTTCAATAAACGACAGACCTCTAGACCACTTATTCCCGGCATAACCACATCCAGAATAATCAAATCTGGTTTTATTTTCACAGCCTTAACAAGCCCTTCTTCGCCTGTAGTAGCAGTAAACACCTCATACCCGTTTCCAACTAGCACCATCTTAACTAGATCGCGTATGTCTTCTTCGTCGTCTACTACTAGAACTCTGTTCAAGCTTTAGCCTCTGAGTTGCTTTTTCACTTTTTCAACGAGTCCACTATAATTGAATGGTTTTAGGAGGTAGTCGTCTGCTTTGTCTCTTTTTTCCAGCATCATGTCTACTTCGGTGCCTAGAGCGGTGAATAATATTACTTTGATGTCATGTGTTTTTTTATCTCGTTTTAATTGTCGGCAAATATCTAGTCCACTGGTTTTCGGTAATACTACGTCAAGTAAGATAAGGTCTGGTTCAAACGAGGCTACTAGATCGAAGGTTTTCTCCCCATCTAGGGTGGATAATGTTTCATATCCTTCTTCTTCAAGTATTTCTGATGCTAAATCTAGTACATCTTGCTCGTCGTCTATTATCAGTATCTTACTCATATCTCTCACTCATCAACTTTACATGGACAGGAGAATGTAAACTTTGACCCCTTTCCGGAGCCATCAGATTCAACCCATATCTTTCCACCATGAAGTTCTACCAAGCCTTTGCATATGCTTAGACCAAGACCGGTGCTATCTTTTACGCCTTGTACACGTATGCCCGGGAATGGCTTGAACAGTTTGGGTATATCCTCTTCTTTTATTCCCGCGCCTTCATCGATTACGCTTACTTGTAAGTTTGAATCATCTTTCTCTATGATTATTTTAATATCTGTTCCCTCTGGGCTAAACTTTGAAGCGTTCATCGCAAGATTTACGATTACCTGCATCATTCGTATTTTATCCGCTTTGATCAGAGCATCCTCGCCTTCTACGATTAGATTCTGGTTATGTGAATCTAGGATTGGTTTCAATTCTAGAATTACGTTTTCAATTATCTCATGGATATAAACTGACTCAATATTCAACTTTATTTTACCGGATTCTATACGCTGAATATCAAGTAGGTCAGCTGTAAGCGCCTCAAGTCTCTCCGTGTTACGTAAAATAACCTCAAAGTATCTAATCAATTCAGGCATGTTATCCTCTATCTTTTTCTGTGCTAACTGCGTGTAGCCCTTGATTGAGGTTAATGGGGTACGTATCTCGTGTGTTGCCGTGCGAATGAAACTAGTTTTCATCTCATCAAGTTTCTCGGCTTGCTCTGCCCGCTCTTGCTCTCTAATGACTCTTCTTTCCGCCTCTCTGGTCGCTTCTTCTCTGTGGATTCTCTGAATATTTGAGGCAACGGTGGCTGCGAGAGTCTCAGTTAATGACTGATGGGTTGTGTCAAAATAACCTAGCCTTAGACTCTCCATATTTATTATGCCTATTGTTTCACCTTCGATAATAATTGGCACAGCTAACTCGCTAAGACTTTCAGTAGAACCTTTAACATAGCTTGGATCAAGTCGTGTATCCTCTACCAGAATAGTCTTAATCTCTCTAGCAGCTCGTGCTGTAATCCCTTCACCCTCTAATGAGAGCGGTAGGTCAATTAACGGGGACCCTCTTGTTTGTAATGCTACAAGTTCGTTACCTCGTATTATGAGGAATGAGGAATATGGTGCCTCCATTATGTCATCAATTATTTCTAATGTTTGGGTAGCCACTTCATCTATTGTCTTTGTTGTATTCAGTGAAGCTGCAGCTGTGCTTAACGATTCTAGATGGTGTATGAACTCGCGTTCATTTTCAAGTAGCCGAAGATTGTGCATCGTTGAGCCTACATGTTCAGCTAAAATCGATAGTAATGAGTTGTCTTGATTGGTAAATGTATCCGTTTCTCTACTTTCAATGTTGATTATGGCTACAACTTCTTCAGATATCTTAACGGGAACACATATCTCTGAACCAGTTATTCCTATTTTTTCGGGTGTAAAATACTCAGACTCATTACTTGTATCTCTTATGAATTGGGTTTCACCGGTTTGGACTGCTCGAACCGTAACGCCCGTACCATTAAGAGGAAGTATAATATTCTCAGATAATTCTACGCCCCAAACATACTCATGATGAAGTACATTTCCCTTTACAATTCCAAAGCTACCTAAATCAAAACCTATTATGTCCCTTACAGCTGATTCAATCTTTTCAGCTATTTCATCAATTGATTTGGATTTCGGTAATGAATTGGTTATACGGCTAAGTGATTCAAGCTTATCTGTATATGCGTTTCTCAACTCTCTTTCTTTGATTAATTGATAAGCTGACGCAGTATGAGCAGCTAATATCTCAACAAGTTTCTGATCTTGTTTGGAGAAAGCGTCAACCTTACTCCGTTCGATATTAAGTATCAAACGAGTTTCTCCACCCACTTTAACAGGCACAGTTAATTCTGATAAAATCTCGAAAACCCTGCCTGACTCGTCAATCTTCCCTCCCTCTAAGTAATCGGGATCTACCCGAATATCTGGAACATACTGAGTCTCACCAGTATTTACTGCTCTTACCACTATTCCAGGTCCATTGAGAGGGATCTCATCAAAGTCTCCCGGTCTACTTGACATTAATACTTTTACCGTTTTCTCTTTCACTAAACTGACTTCGCAGAACTCAAAATCAAGAATATCTTCTAGTGCATCAATGGTAATATATGTAAGTATTTCAAGTGATCGAGATTCAAGAGAATCTACGGCATATTGATGCAATGATTCTAGTTTTCTTTCAAAGATAACTTGGTCAGATACATCTTTTGATATGATCCCTAGAACATCCCCCGCTTTAAATGCTTGAAAATCAAACCAAAGATTACGTTCTGGTATGTGTAATGCTCGTTTGTATTCTACAGGTTCACCTGTTTCTAAGACTTTTAAATATCCCTCATATCTGTCTGTATTCTCTAGATCTGGTATTAC
>JAHLLU010000133.1 GCA_020444005.1 archaeon | reverse complement strand
ACCGCTGCACCCCATACGTATTTGTTCCACTTGATGATCTTGGCTCCGTCAAATACACCAAAAGGTATCAAGTTAAACAACGCAAGACTCGCGTTGATGTTCATACCAACAAAGGCTAAAGCACCAACTGTACCGTTACCTGAGACTAAGCTAGCAATAAAGAACAGTATACCAAGACCAATGTTTGTGGCTGGACCAGCAATGCTAATCTTACCATAATGATCCCAACTCGCGATGTTTCCTATCATTACTGCCCCGGGGGCGATGATCTTGAATGGAGATATTAGTGAAAGAAGCGTTAGCATGATTCCTTGTTGATTGATCTTGAACTCTGCCCAGTACCCGAGACTCTGTGCCATGAATTTGTGGGCCAACTCGTGTAATATGAAGGCTGAACCATAGATTAGCAATGCCCCAGTGAGGAACAAGGGGTTACTCAGCAAGGCTCTCCAGTAACCGGATAATAGGATTAGCATTATCACACCTAAGCCTATTCCTAGGTCGCGTAGCTCGTTTTTACCGAATATTCCTAGGGTTCTTGGTTGGCTTTGTGGTGAGTAGCTGTATCCTGTGGGTGTGAATCCTGTTTGTCCAGTGGTGCTTCTGCTGAACTGGTAGTTGCCTGAGCAGTTATGCATCTCTGGGAGCCTGTGTTCTGAGCAAAAGTAGCCTCCACAGTATTTGCAGCGGAAGGGCATGTACTCGTCTTTGCCACAGTAATCGCATTTGACCATCGATTTTATCGGTCAATTTAATGTTTCCTCACGTATATACCCTATGGAAATTGTGTAAAAAAAGAAGAGAGAAGGTGATCAACAGGGATGATGTATACGGAATAACATCATCAGGAACATTATCAACATTTTTAGCCAGAACAAATTGTCCCCCATTCCGTGTTACCGAGGAATACAATAACTGGTTACTGTTTCAGCGGTTCAGGGGTTCTGGTTACAACCAGATTTTATGAAAAAAAGTGCCTACAGTTTAAAATCAGGACCACGATCAAACAACTCAAGATACATCTCCCTAAAAGCATCAAGGAAAGGCTTAGCATCCTCAGTAGTCCTCAACAAGTTCTGACCCTCATCCTCGAAACGCCGTAAATATCCCTTATCCTCAAGGAAACCAATGTGCTCCTGACCGATCTTACTATTCAAACTGCACCTATGGATTATACCTGTGAATGTCCTAGGGTTCCTGCAATAGGTCAGTATCTCCCAGTATATCTCGTACTGAGTCCTTTTTCCCTTCATCCCTCAAGTATCCTGTCCAGTTTTTCCCCAGCCTCATCTGTTAAGCTAATCCGCTTATCCCACTTCTCAGTAAACCTACTGATAATAGTCGGAGCATAGAATCCAAGAGCCGCCACAGCCAGTGTCCCTAGAAGCCCAAATATCTGACCTATAGCCATTACCTGACCTAACGGGTACTCACCTGCAACTAATGCCTGAATCTGGGGCACAGCCGTCAAAAGGAGGAATACCCCCACTAACCTGCCAAGCAAGCCGAGTTGTTTTATCTTTGGCTGGTTTTCCCTGTAGAAGGCTAAACTCTGTACGATGATGCCTGTGATCGCCTCATCGTCATCAGGGGAGACTTCTTCAAGTTCTTTCACGATGTCATCGTGTCCTTCCATCAGCTCTGCTCCTCTTGTGATCCAGTTGATTGCTACTGCAAACCCAACTATAGCCAAGGCTAGGTATGGTATCATCTGTAGCTCAAATGAGCCCGAGACCAGTAGTGGCAAGATTTTTGGTACAGCGAAGGCTACGCTGAACGCGATAGTGAGTGCTGCTCCTATGAAGTTGGTTATTATGAGCCCTTTGAAGCTCTGTATCTCGAATTTGAGTCGGTTTAAGGTTGTTTGTTCCATTCTTGTTACCTCTTGATACAACCTTCTTGTATATTAAATATAAGCAAGTATGAAAGAATGTTACATATCAACGTTACATAGTGAATAGAATAAAATACTAAAATTAAAAGGAGTAAAGAAAACCCATAATCTCCTTGATCACAACCTGCTCACGACCATCCTGAATCCCAAGCCAATGATCAAAGCCATCAAGCTCCTTCACCATCAAACCATCATTCAACTCACGAGCCCAGAGAACCTCCTCCCACCCAATCAAACCATCCTCAGCCCTGAGTACCAAAACGGGACACTTAAGCGAGGATAGAATCTCCTCAGCATCATATCCATTAAAGAATCTGTCAAGTCTTCCATCAACCCAGTCACGGTAAATCTCAGGATCCACCTGACTGAAGGTTAAGGCTCGTGTCTCGATATATTCCATGGGGCGATCTGGGTACCTTATGGTGAATATTTCCTCAAGCTCCTCAACGGGTTTCCCAGCCCAGTCCATGAACCGTTTGTTGAACTCTCGCTCTTCCATTGACCGCCCAGCTTCTATAAACGCATTAACATCCAGACTACTATCACCCACAATCAAAGAGGAAACAAGATCAGGACGAGAAGCAGCCAACCATAACCCAATCCAACCACCAAGACTATGACCAAAAACATGACAAGGCTCACCGATAACATCCTCAATGAACCCCACTGTATCATCGAGACATTGTTTTAGCGTATATTCATCGGGTGTATGATCTGAACGTCCTCTGCCCCTTGTATCCAGTGCATAGAGATGGGTCTCCTTAGCTAAACTCGGAATAATCGAAGAGTAGCTTTGCCACCTGTTATCATATGCAGGTAGCAATAGAAACGCTGGACCGTTGTCTGGACTCTCAACATAGTTGAGTTTTACCTCGCCGCGCTGGTAGAAGGCTTCCCGTAGCATACCAATACTATGGGTTTCTGGTTTTAGGGTCTTTGATTAAACTATTATGCACAATAGACATTGTTACATTATGCAGATCAAGGCAGTGCTCCTCGACTTCGGTGGAACCCTAGCATCAGGCGGACTCGACTGGTCCCCATACCACGAGACCATAAGAAACTACCTCATCAGCCACGGACACCCATTAGAAATGCGAGACCTCAAAAAAGCCCTCAGAGGAACCCTAACAAACCTTGAAAAATACAGGGCAACAGGAAAAGAGAAGACCTTCGAGGAAGTCTACTCAGATTTTCTCGTACGCCTAAGCATACCCCACGATGACACTATGCTTGAGTGGCTGCATAACAACTTCAAGACCTACTATAAGACCAGCTTCTACCCATGCATCGAGGAACTCCTCAAAGAACTAGACGCCAAGTACAAGATAGCCATGGTAAGCAACACCATGAGCGACCAACCGAGAATGCTGCTTGAAGAGGCAAACCTTGACCAGTACTTTGATTTATTGATCTGCAGCCGAGATCTAGCGGTTAGAAAGCCAAACCCAGAGATATTCAGGATCGTATTGGACAGGATTGATGCTAAGCCATCAGAGACAGTGCATGTAGGGGATAGCGTTGAGGCTGACATGTATGGAGCAAGAAACGCTGGCATTACAGGGATCTGGATAAAGACACCTAACCAGCCACCATGGAATGGGTATGCCATTGGTAATATCTGCGAATTACCCGCGATGTTGAAGACATTGGAGAAATCCAGCTAGTTATACACTGTATTTGGTACGATTGTACATTGTTTAGGATACTATTATATATTCTATTGTTGAGTCGATCCTGAAACTCCCTTGATATCCCATACAGAGTTCTACTCAACACATTCACCAATGACCTACCTACCAGATACACCTATGATAAAGACACTCACAGAAGACCTACCCGAAACAGTGCCAAAGATAATCGAAACAGTTCAGAACTCTTTGATACACGTATATTGGGTTGAACGGTATGGAGAAAAATTCAAAGAAGACCATAGCAGTGTCTTAAGCACCAGATCGGCTGCAGACATACTAAGACAAGTATACAAACAAGACCCTAAGAATCTCCAAGAGAAAAGAAAACAATCCGAGAAGCCCATAGGCAATTGTAGAGATTTTACAGTACTCAGTGTAGCCTTCATGCGGGAAAATGGAATACCTGCACGTGCACGGTGCGGCTTCGCTACATACTTCAGTACACCGGATATGAAACTAAAATACATAGATCACTGGGTTGTTGAATACTGGAACACAGATGAACAACGCTGGATTATGGTAGACAGCCAGCTCGATGAGTTTCAAAAAGAAACGTTGAAACCCGGTTTTAACACCCTTGATATGCCCCATGATAGGTTCATAACAGGAGGCGTCGGTTGGCAGATGTGCCGAGAAGAAAAAGCAGACCCAGAAACCTTTGGAATATTTGAGATGAATGGAATGGGTTTCATCAGAGGCGACATGATCCGAGACCTAGCAGCACTTGTGAAGACTCCGCTTCTTCCATGGGACTGTTGGGGCATCATGTTGGACGAAGACATCAAAGACGTTGAATTAATGGATAAGGTAGCATCAGTAACACAACCTGCCACACAAAATTACAACGAAATTATGGAACTGAGCGAGCACCCACGCCTCAAGGTACCCGAGGTTATCACTAGCTGGGAAGGTATGGAAGAGCCTCTCAAAATCAAGCTTTCAGAGGTAACGGAGAAAATATAGATGGATGACGACCAAGCGGACAAACTCAAGAATAACGCTGTTGAGATAGCTGAGGTTTTAACTGCTTTATCCAATGAGTCGAGACTGTTAATGCTTTCATATCTATTGGATGGCGAGAAAGACCTAAAGTTCTTGATCGAGAAAACTGGGTTGTCTAAGAATGGTCTCGTAAACCACTTGTCAACTTTGATGGACGCTGGATTGGTGGAGCGGGTTTCAAGGGGAAAGTATGGTGTAACCAAGGATGGCACCGGTTATGTGTCTGATATGGTTGACCAGTACCTTGTCTCTGAGAGGTATAGAGCCAAACGTCAGAGAATAGATACAAGCATGTATCAATGGAGGTTTCCAACAGTGAATGAAAAGATTGTTAGTAAACCAGCTGAGTTCAAACCAAGCTGGTTCAGTTATCAGGGAGCAGTACAAGGCGTACTCAACTCTCATGGAGTAGAAGTAGGGTTAGCAGAAGTAGTAGCAGTTTCAGGGTATGGCTGGATCACAAACGCCATGAAGAAACACTTGTGCCCATCGGCGCCATCAGCCTTTCACAGCGACGTATGGGCCAGCATCTACAAGGCGACAGAAAACCTCGGCTACAAGATAGAAGTAATCAAATCAGGCATATTCGAGTGGGACCCGAACCAGAAACCAACCCCAGAGTCAATAAAAAACGCTGAAAAACAGTACCAAGCAGTGAAGAAAGAGATAGACTCAGATCGACCTGTAGTTATGTGGGGTATTCCCATCCCAGAGTATGGGATAGTAAATGGGTACAGAGGAGAAGAATACATTGTCAGTACGTATAGAAAACTGATCAACCAACCCGACACACCAATACACTACACAGGATTAATGGCACCAGGTGGACTCTGCGCACTCAAATTCACGGAACCCAGAAAAACAGACCCAAAACAAGTCGCAATAGAAACCCTCAGACTCGGCTACAAACTAGGAACCGGAGACACCCCACAAATACCGGAATACGTACTTGGACCAGAAGCCTACGATACACTGGCAAAGAACCTCACAGATGAACCCCTCGATGAAAACAGCCACCACGGAACAGGGTATACCCTTGCCTGTCTCATGGAGGGAAAATGGGCCATATCAGAATACCTGAAACAAGCCAACCAACTAATAGATGCAAACCTAGTAGACATCTCCACAAAGTATAACGAGGTATACCAGATAATCAACAAGTGCCACGAGATATTCCCCCTAGGACCCGGCGAGATGCCGGAAAAACAACGCCATGAAACAGCGAAATATCTACGTCAAGCAAAAAGAATAGAAGTTGATGCCCTAGAGGACCTACGAAGGGTCCTCGAAGTCATCTAGTTATTTGATTACGTTTCGTATTGCTCTGATGATCTTATCCACATCAGGCAACACATGCTTCTC
>JAHLLU010000132.1 GCA_020444005.1 archaeon | reverse complement strand
CCCGGTAGCGTCATACTAGTCGAGCCAAACGAGAAACACAACTTCCGTAACACCGGAAAAGACACATTCGTATTCCTCTGCATGATCCCACTACAGAAATAACACTTTTTTTCTAACTTTATCTGTAAGCTTTCTTTCTGGAACCTATATAATGGATCGAAATAATTTTCTCAGCCCAGTCAACAGAATATAAAATCCTAGATTTACCCACTCTTATCCTGTAAACAGAATCATATCCCTGAATTTTCTTAATATCATAACTTTTTACTGGAACAGGGTCAACCTTCAAGACATTCAAAGCGTCTCTAATGTGTCCTTTAACAGGCTCAGAAAGATTCTCAATAACCCGCAACTGTTTTCGCTTTATACGAAGACGAAACAAGAAATCAACCTAATTTTTTAAACAATTCTTCTTCAGAAGAATATTCGTCATCTGATTGCAGTGCTTCTACTTCCTCTGGAGTTGCTTTATCCACTTGTACTAGCTTGTCTACAAGAGTCTGGTAAAGCAACCTGAGCTCCTTTATTTCATCCATAATGTTTTGAAGTGCCTGCTCTTCCATACTAAACAGTTTTGTGCCCTTAATATTAAACATAATTATTCAACAATTGTTAAGGTAATCTATACCCCAAATCCACTTTCTTTAAACCAAGTCCCGAAAGAACCTTAATTGAAGGAACATGGTTCTGGGATATGAATATAGAACACCGGTATGTGTTTGTAGTCACATTTTACACACTATTCCATATAGCCACAGTCGGCGGAACCATTGTCAAGCAAAGGGGTTAACACGATGAAAAACCGTCGATCAAAACTTGAAATCTACTTAGACGTACTAAAGGTAATCAAAGAAGGCACAACAAAGCCAACCCGGATAATGTATGGCGCAAACCTCTCATGGAAACTATTGCAGGGAATCCTTGGGAGCATGGTTGCGCAGGACCTCATTGAGGAGATCGATGTCTCGGATAGCCGCGATAAAAGAACAAATACTGTTTATCAGGTGACAAATAAGGGAGACAGCGTTATTAGGTACTTTGACCGTGCGAAAGGACTCATCGAGGTTGATGAGCCTGACTTTAACCCGCTTCAGATTGCCCGGGGAAGATAAGTCCCCACTATATTTTTTCTTTATATTTCCAGTGTTTTTCCATACTTTTCAGCATAGAAAATATCACTAAATTCCTTACGTCCACGAGGATCAGGCTTCTGATCAGGCACACCAATAGGCAACAGATTGATCACAGTATAATCCTCTGGGATGCCCAACACTTCTTTGATATCCTTCTGCTCAAAGGCACCGATCCAGCATGTACCGTAACCAAGCTCCCAAGCAGATAACACCATATGCTCCACGGCGGTCATTACATCACGCTCAGCCCAACGCTCATAGATCGTAGGATCATCCTTGGGCATACCAAGCGCCACCACAACAACGCCAGCATCACCGATCCAAAGCTGTTTACGAGCCTTCTCAGCTAACTTCTTCTTGGTGTCCGAGTCACGGACTATGATGAACTTCCAAGGCTGTTTGTTTCCAGCGCTTGGGGCGAGCCTAGCTGCTTCTAGTATGGTCTTGAGGTGGTCCTCGGGTATTGGGTCTGGTTTGTATTTACGTACGCTTCTTCGTGTCTTGATTGCATCAATAACATTCATACTGAAAACACGGAGATCGATCTACTTAAACCCAAACCAATGGTTGAATCTTTAAGCACCATCAACAATAAACTAAACATGACTTACAGGATAGCCGTGGCAGACTTCAGCCACGAGACCCTCACATTCTGCCCAGAACCCACAGACCTCAAGGCATGGGAGGAAGGCACCATAAAATACGGGCCAGAAACCCTCAACACAGAGGGCGAAGGACAAACCTACATCAGCGGCTTCAAGGACGCGTTCGAGAACAAGGAAGACTTCGAGCTAGTGGGCATACTGGACGCAGGATGGCCCAAAACCACTGGTTATGGTAGCTGGGTCAGCACTGAGGCGTTTGATGTAATCACAGGCAGAATAACCTCAAGATTAGGTGAACTCAGACAAGTTGACGGGGTTTATCTTTCGCTACATGGGGCGATGGCTGTAACTAATGTTCCACGCCCGGAAGCCGAGATAGTAAGACGCGTAAGGAAAGTGGTGGGTGATGTGCCCATCATGGTTACTTTTGATCTTCACGCCAACGAGGACATCGAGATGGCGCACGCAGCCGACGCGGTGTTCGTTTTAAAGACCTATCCACACCTGGATAGCCATATCATTGGACGCAAGGCTGGAGAGTGCATGATTAAGACCCTCCAGGGGGAGTTCAAACCCACCATGGCGTACAGGAAACCGAAAGTGGTCTCAGCCAGCGTATTCCAGGCATCAGAGTTCCCACCCATGAAACACGTTTATGATAGGTGCAGGGAATGGGAGAAGAAGGGCGTCTTCTGCGCATCAGTGGCCCCGGGATTCGCATACGCTGATGTCCCAGACCTAGGAGCAAGCGTATTCGTAGTCACCAACGATGACCACGAGCTTGCCGAGGAATGTGCCCAAGACATACACGACCTAATATGGAGTCTACGCGAAGAATTAACTCGGAAATTACCCGGAGCCAAGGACGGCGTAGCCCAGGTATTAGACATGATCAAGAAAGGCACCAAGCCCATCACAATCGCATACCATGATGAGCGACTTGGAGACGGAACCCATGTACTCAGAGAACTGCTGGATCAGGGTGCAGAGAACTGGTGTGATACCGGTCTAGCCGACCCAACTGCTCTCTATGATATGAATGAGAAACACAAGGTGGGAGACACTGTTGAGTACACGATGGGCGCATGGCTCCACGAGATCAGTGGAAAACCAGTCACAATCAAAGGAAAGATAGAGTACCTAGGACCACTGGAGTGGATTGAGACAGGCCCCATGGGGCGAGGCGCTGAGCGGAAAATAGACCTCGTGGCTATGCTTGATCTCGGTAAAAACAGGCATCTCGTGGTTACTGAGAGACTATATGCTCCTATGAGCGCTGACCCGTTGAAGGTAATGGGTCTTGACATGAATTCATTGGATATCGTGGTATTGAAGAGCCGTGTACACCATAAGGCATGGTGGGATACATGGAGCACTGTTGACTTCCCAGTCGATCCACCGGGACTTGGCCCAGCCAACCTAGGTTTACTAGAGTATACACATCTTACTTGGGACCTTTATCCTATAGGTGAAAAGTACCGGAAGTAACGTTTTTTCATTTATTCATCAATTTTTTATACAATATGTAATTAAACATTGAATAATTTTTTATGTTCTGGAACTAACAAATACTCGTGTCTGATCAAAACAGTCTTGTCTGGTATATCACCATCTCACACCTGAACAAATACCTATTCATCGACATAATGAAGGCACTTGGAGCAGCCGCAGCACTATTACTTGTGATTCAGTTGCTCCCAATCGGACAATCAGCCACCACGCTTTCAACGATAATAATGGCGGGACTCGTATTCTGGGGCGTAGCCTTGGTTATCAAGTTATTCACAGCATTCAACGGGCATAGTATCCGCTTTACACTAAACGAGGAAGGAGTAACCGCCATGGCTGACGAGGGAAAACTAGGGCTCAGCTATGTAGCAAGACAAGTCTCATCCATGAAATGGGACCCAATACACGCAGGCTCCATGAGAGCAGAGAATATTCAAACAGAAAAGACTCAACTAAGTTGGAGCAACGTCACTGGTGTGAATGTTGACGAGGAGAACCGAGTTATTTCCCTTCGAAAAGGAACCCTTGGCTCTATGCGGCTTTACTGCAGCGAGGATAACTTTGACGCCGTGTTGGGAAAAGTATACGATAAATGTAGAATGGTGCAGGCGGCTTAGTGTTCATTCTTCCATTACAAGTTAATCTGGTGGATATTCATTGAATCGTGGATTATCTTTTAAACAATCATTCCACCCTATAGCCCATGTTACCCGAAGGACGATCATTCCAGAAAAGTAAAGACCTCCTAAGAGACGCCATAGACATCCATATTCACGCTGGGCCTCACCTAACCACAAGCCCAAGAAGCGTCACACCCGTCGAGGCAGCCCTACAAGCTCGCCGCGCAGGAATGAAGGCAATAGTCTACATGGACGTTTTCCAGATGAGCAACGGCACAGCCCAGATAGTAAACGAGGTAGTGCCAGACTTCAAGACCTATGGAGGAATAAACCTCAACACAGTGTTTGGAGGCATAAACCCACGAGCCGTAAGAACAAGCCTCACCTACGCTGGTGGAGCAAAATACGTTGCATTCGGTACTCACAGCACCCACTGGATGACCAGCCGCGAGGGACACTATATTGATGGCGAGTTCAAACCATTCCACACCTACGACGAGAAATTCAAACGCGAAGAACTTGGACGATCAATCAAGATACCAGTTGACGAGGCGCCAACACCAGAAATTGTCGAAATACTAGAGATGGTGGCAGCACACCCAGATGTCTACTTGATCACTGGCCATGTATCAGCACCCGAAGCAGTCAGGCTTGTTGAGCTAGGGCACGAGTACGGCATAAAGAAGATGGTAGTAAGCAGCACCATATTCAAGATAGCAACCATGGACCAGCTTGCCCACATGGCGGAGCTCGGGGCCTATATTGAATATACACTTGCCGCATATGGCGCTAGCAGCGGAACACGCAAAACAGATTATTACGCGGAGATCAAGTACGCAAGCGACTCTATCCCAAGCAACCTACCAAAAACAAGCGTCAAGACAGTAGCCAAGCACATCAACGAGCTAGGAGCCGAAAACTGCATCATAGCCACAGACTTCGGAGTATATACCCTACCACCACCGGTGGAGGGATTACGTGAGTTCATCGCGTTACTGCTGGACCTCGGATTAACTGATGAACAGATAAAAACAGTTGTGCAGGAAAACCCTGCAAAGCTTCTAGGATTATAGGTGAGGTAGACCCAGAATTGTCTCTGGGTTTGTCTTACTCAGTTTTCTAATGTCTTCTTGGGGTACACCCATATCGAGGAGACATGCTATGAACTCCCTGAAGCCTTCTACTGGTTCAGGCAGCGTGTAAACGCCGAAATCAGTGCAGATAACACAATGTTCTGCGCCAAGCTCCATGATCTGTTCAGCAACATGCTTTACTCCACCTTCTTCAGTTCCACTCATTCCCTCGTCTATTGAAGCGTACTCGCGTTCAACATAGTAATGAGTCTTAGGAATCGTAGTAGTATGTGTATATGCTGCAAGTGTGTACTCGATAAAAGCGCCCTTATCCGCCATGTACTGAAGCTGATCCATAGACGCGATCTTGGTCACCGCGCTGCTTACAACCACCTTTTCTATACCATACTCCTCAGCGAAATCAACTAGCCTAACACCCTCGTCCGCCGAGACATGGCCAGTGATCATATACACATGTGGATTATCAGCGATCAACTTCAATATCTCGTCAAGCTCAGGACTCGGAGCCTCATCAGGGATTCTGATGCATCTGTCCAGTTCCTCTGTTTTGAACTTGGGGTATAACTCGCTTAGGGGTACAAACTTGTCGTCAATTATTCTGCCTTCTCTGGCCGCTTGATAATATGTGCTGTGGGCTCCGAAGCTGATGTACTTGGCTCCATCGCCATACTTGAGCGCTGTCTTCACTGCACGTGGATTCATACCGCCGTACACAGTGTTGAGAATCAAGCCACCATAGACCTTGAAATCAGGGACCTCCCGGTTTACAAGCCACGCAGTGCCGTTACTCATCTCGAATACATCCATATAGACTATGGACTGCATGCCTGCGTCTCTTGCCTTTCTTGCGGCTTGGAATGGGTCTACTCTACGTGGGCTGCTGAATATGTGGGGCCCAGCGTGTACGTGAATATCAATGCTGTTTTTGAGCAACTCCTGTGATAGCTCAAAACTTCTTCCCTCTGGTAGTATCATGAATATCCTGAACAGATAGGGTTTATTGGATAAAAACTACTCCATAAAACAGACAATT
>JAHLLU010000131.1 GCA_020444005.1 archaeon | reverse complement strand
CTTCTCAAAGACATCAAGGATGTTTCTATGGGTCTCGCCTGTGACCACCGGTATGCCGGGTTTGATGATTCCTGCTTTCTCGTAGGCTATGTCCTCTAGGGTCGGGCCGAGTATGTTCACGTGTTCGTATCCAATGTTTGTGATGACGCTTACAAGAGGGTCGATAGCGTTTGTGGCGTCCAGTCTCCCCCCGAGGCCGACCTCGATAACACCGTAATCCACGCCTTGTTCCTCAAAATATTTGAAACAGACGCCGGTGAGAATATCGAAGAACCGAAGAGGCATGGGCTGTGGGTAAGCGATCATCTTTTCAAAGATCATTTTTGATTTTGTTAGTAATCTCGCTGCATCATTGTCTGAGATTTCTATGCCGTTTATCTTGATGCGTTCATTGAAGCGTTCAAGGTGGGGTGATGTATATAAGCCGACCTTGTATCCTGCGGCTTCTAGTATCGCGGCTATGAAGGCTGATGTGGAGCCTTTACCATTGGTTCCGCCAATGTGAATTGATTTGAAGCTCTGCTGTGGGTTTCCGAGAATCTTTAGGTATTCCCGTGTGGGCTCCAGTGAGCGGTCTGGACCGAATCTTCTTACATTGTATACCCAGTCCATAGCCTCTTCAATGTTCATGGTCCCACGATCAGGGGCTATCAGTAGTCGGGATAAATAAAACTCTATGTAGAGAAACTTGAGTAACCGGTGCACTAAACGTGGGGACTGGGCTTAAGATCAACAATAGGTGAGTCCTCGAAAGCATCCAAGCCCCTGACTGTTAATGTGCAGCCTTCTATGGAGAGAAGTTCAACTACCGTTAGCCCAATAGGGTTAGGTCTTGATGGACTGCCCGACGCAAATACGCCTCTTTCCTCTGTTTCACCATGGCGTCTAGGGATAACTGTTAGGACGGTTCTATGTTTCTCGTTATCTCTGAGGTGGAACCAGTAGAGTACCTTGATCTCTTTGTACATGTCGAGTCTGTCTAGTCCTTCGCAGTACTCTGGCTTGATCTCGATGGTTGATATATCGTCTTCTACCTTTGTTACCTTGCCGATGAATCTGACTTCTCCCTTCTCCATATTCACATTATAACGTCCTTTGTTTATGGGCTTATCCCCATGATGTTAATTATCTCTCTGAGAACTTATACAGGATCAAGTTGAGTAGAGTCGCAGTAATCAGGAGTAAGACAAAGCCATCAGACCAAGACGTATACACCATGGTCAAGAAGGCTGTTGACCATCTGGGTGGCATAAAATCCATAGTCAAAGAGGGTGACAAGGTTGCCTTGAAGCCTAATGTTGTGACTGGTGAGTTATCTGGTCCCGGGGTAACCACTGATAAACGCGTAGTAGAGGCTCTTATCAGATTATGTCAGGAGGCTGGTGCCGGTAAAATATTGATAGTTGAGGGTGCAGGGTACTTCACCGAGACCAGTAAGGCGTTGAAGCTCAGCGGATACATTGATCTTGCTGATAAGTATGGGGCAGAGGTTGTTGACGTCGATAAGAGTCCTGTGGTTAAGGTAGCGGTCCCGGATGCTTTACTTGTTGACCCTGTTGAGGTTTCTGAGGCTTTCATGGACGTTGATGTCAGGATCAATGTTCCTGTTATGAAGACTCATGACCAGCTCAAAGTAACATTGGGTGTGAAGAATCTCAAGGGCGTCTTGCCCAAGTATATGAAGCGTAATTTCCACAAGATCGGCGTAGTAAAAGGCATAATTGACCTGAACAAGGCTGTGCCCATTGACCTTACTGTGCTTGACGCCATAGTAGCCATGGAGGGACTGGGGCCAAGCTTCGGTCCAAAAGTCGAACTAAACACAGTGATAGCAAGCAAAGACGTCTATGCACTGGACCGCGTTGCCTCGAGAATTATGGGATTTGAGGCGGAGGAACTAGATTATCTTATGGAGGCTGATAACGCAGGGGTAATAGACCTATCAGAACCAGTTGAGGTAGTGGGTGAGCCAATTGCGTCATACACGTATAAGTTTGAACGGGCTCCCTCCGGCACAGATTTCGCGGAAGGCGTTACGGTTATCACTGATGGGGCGTGTAGCGCGTGTCACGGCACCATTCACAGCGTCTTTTATGATATCGAGCAGATGAAGAAGATGGGCGAGATAAGGGACCTTGTTATCGTTGTTGGAAGCAACGCTGAGGTACCAGAGGGGCTCACCTCCAAGCCTTTGATAATGGGTGCTTGTCAGGCGCATAACGCTGAGAAAGGCTGTTATGTTGTGGGTTGTCCTCCGAACAATGATCATATGATGAAGGCTATCCGCGAGATATGCGGGATCGAGTAGCCTAAATCCTATCCCCTCTATACTTTGGTTATGGAACCCAAGGCTTTGCTAGATTTTCTATCCAGTGCTGGAAAACTCAAAACTATACCCAGAACAGGATGGATAGACTCAGGTGTAAAAGACCCTGAATCAGTGGCTGATCATTCCTATCGTACCGCAGTTGCAGCAATGGTTCTCAGTGATAGCCTCGGTCTTGATTCCTTGAAGGTACTACGTATGGCTTTACTGCATGATCTAGCTGAAGCCGAGACTGGTGATATTACACCGATGCAGAAGCAGGATAACCACGCTGAGCTTGAGGACCAAGCAATGAAAGAGATTCTTGGTGTTCTACCTGAATCCCTTAGAGATCAATATTGGGGAATATGGCAAGAGTATCAGGCTAATGAAACCCCTGAGTCAATACTGGTGCATGACGCTGATAAGATCGAGATGATATTCCAAGCATCAGAATACAAACAAACAGACCCAGACGCTGAATTACACCGCTTCTACCACGCGATGGTATCGCCTAGTATGAAAAAAATAGTGGAAAAGATAAAGGAGAGAAACTAGGCGTAAGGGTAAAGCCCCTTGAGGCTCCCCACGGTCTTATCTATTCTTGCCTGTGGCAACTCGAAAGGCTTTAACTCTCCCTTCAGATGCGCCTCATAGGCACTCATATCAAAGAATCCATGCCCACTCATCAAAATAACCACAGTCTTCGCCTTACCCGTCTCCTTACAACGCAGCGCCTCGTCAATCATCGCCTTGATAGCGTGAGCCGTCTCAGGCGCAGGAATGATTCCTTCCTGTTGTACAAAGATTACGGCTGCGTCTAAGGCTTCTACTTGATTGTAGGCTCTGGGTTGCACGAGTCCGTGTTTGATGAGCATGCTGAGGCTTGGAGCCATCCCATGATACCGTAGTCCACCGGCGTGGATGGGGTCGGGGACGAACTCATGTCCCACCGTGAACATCTTCATTAACGGTGTTATCCTCCCAGTGTCACCGTGGTCATAGAGATATTCTCCTCGGCTGATGCTGGGGCAAGCCGTTGACTCTACCGCGATGAACTCGGTTTTCTTTGGTGGTCGTTTCTTTTGGTCCACAATATAGGGGTAGGCGAGTCCAGCGAAGTTGCTTCCTCCTCCCACACACCCTATGACCGTATCAGGGTACTCGTCAACGCTGTTTAACTGCTCCATGGTTTCCTGTCCAGTCACCGATTGATGTAGTAACACGTGGTTCAGTACGCTGCCAAGAGAATACTTGGTGTTCTCCAGACTCAGGCATCGTTCTACGGCTTCGCTGATAGCGATACCGAGACTTCCACTGGTATCGGGGAACTTTTCCCTGATTCGTTTGCCTACCTCTGTCCGTGTGCTGGGGCTCGGTACCACGTCAGCTCCGTAGAGCTTCATCATGGTTTTCCTGTAGGGTTTTTGCTCGTAGCTTACCCTGACCATGTAGACCTCGATTTCCAAGTCAAACAGTGACCCGGCGAATGCGAGGCTACTGCCCCATTGACCTGCACCGGTCTCTGTGGTGAGTTTCTCGATGCCTTCCCGCATATTGTAGTATGCTTGGGCTATGGCTGTGTTTGGTTTATGGCTGCCTGTTGGGCTTACTCCCTCGTACTTGTAGTAGAGCTTCGCCGGGGTCTTGAGATACTTCTCTAGCCTTGTCGCTCTGATGAGTGGAGTTGGTCTCCAAAGCAGGTATGCTTCTCTGATCTCTTGCGGGATGTCTATGGTGGGCTTCGGGGATACTTCTTGTCTGAGTAGTTCTTTTCCGAATATTGCTTCAAGCGCCGCTGGGTCAACTGACTCACCACTTGATGGGTCGATTAACGGATACGGGGGCGCTGGAAGGCTTGGTGTTATAGAAATCCATTTCTTGGGTATTTGGTCCTCGTTTAAGAGGATAGTTCTTTCCAGTCCAATTGATACACGCTTCTGTGCCTCCTAGTCATGCTAGGTACCAGACAGGAGCAGTATATTGTTAAAAGAATTGTTAACCAGAAAAGAGTTAACCTAGGAACTCTGCAACCTCATCAACAGAAAGTCTTGGGGGCCCCTTCTTACCGATCATCTTGTCGCTTGGGTAGCCTACTCCTACTCCCGCGATTAGCTCCATGCCTTCTCGGTTGCACATTTTTGCTAATTCCTCGGCTGCGACGTGAACCGCCGCGACCCAGAGGGTTCCAAGGCCCATATCATGTGCCTTTAGCATAAATGTCTGAATACAGGCTCCTATACTCTGGGGGCTCGTCCAAGTCTTCTTATTATCCCAGACTAGTATCACTGCTGATCCTTTTTCGAGGCTTAGTGCACTCCAATTGTAGATGTTTAGCTGTTGCTCGGTGAAGTTGTCCTTTACTTCTTCTATCTTTTTTCTCATTATCTCTAGGAACTCGGCTTTTTTCTCTCCCATGAGGACTGTGAATCTCCATGGCTGGCTGTTGGTGCCGCTTGGTGCCCAGATGCCGTACTCCAGCATCTCGCGTATCTGTTCTTTAGTAACTTCTTTTTCGCGGTTGTAGCTGCGGCATGAGCGTCTTCCTAGTATTGCTTCGCTTAGCTCCAAATTGTATCCCAGAATAGAGAGGAGGGTAAGATTTAGGTTATTCGAGAAACTCGGCTACTTCTGCGAGAGTTTTCTTCTTGGGTATCTTGCCTTCTGTACCCGGATAGCCTAGAGTTATAGCCCCGCTGAGCTTCCACTCCTTATCAAAGTATTTTCGCGTCTCGTCATAGGCATAAAAAACATCGCCTATCCAGAGACTACCTAAGCCGAGATCATATGCCCGTAGACAGATGTTCTGCATGGCAGCAGCCACGCTATGTTCCTCGGTGATCCAACCATTCTCATTGGTGTTCCAGACAATAACCACTACCGGCGCCTCCTCCATTATCTCAAGGGTCCAAGGCGCTGAACCTGCCTCCTTGCGTCCATGTTTCTTTATGAATGTGTTCAGATGATCCCTGAACATCATATTATAATCATCCTTAGCCTTGCCAGTGATAACCGTAAACCTCCACTGATGACCATTCTTGGCGCTTGGAGCCCAGTTACCAGCCTCCAAAATATCCTCGATAATCTCCTTGGGCACAGGATCAGACTTGTATTCCCTGATGCTTCTGCGTCCCCGTATCGCGTCAATTAGTTCCATCTTTACCAATATTGTTAACAATAACTGATATGATAAATCATAGGTTTGATATGCGGATCTTAGCGATAGGAGATAACTGCATCGACCACTATACTGAGCTTGGTAAGAGGTTTCCGGGTGGAAACGCCTTGAACGTAGCGGTGTATGCACGAAATTATCCTGATATTGATTCAGATTATGTTGGAATCGTAGGCACAGATGATTACGGCGATTATATGTTATCCCAGATAAAGAGCATAGGAATGAGCACAGACCATATTATTGTCGAAGAAGGGCTAACCGCTGTTACAAAGATACTCATCCGAGATGGAGACAGGATATTCGATGATTATATTGAAGGCGTTCAGGAAAACGCTGTACTTCCCTACAATAAGATACCTGATCCTACAGGCTATGATCTAATCCATTTCACTGTCTGGGGATTCGGCAGAGAGCATGTTAAGAAGCTCAGAGAAACCAGTAACGCGATCCTAAGCTGTGACTTCAGCAACCAGTTATTCGATCCACGAACCGAGATATTGCCTTATCTGGACACCGCGTTCTTCAGTGGAAGCGAACTGGTAAAAAAGGGCGAAAACCCGGAGAAAGTGATAAAGAAACTCAAGGAAAAAACCCCGGGAATAATAG